>NZ_WEKT01000019.1:0-69839 GCF_009874545.1 Vibrio eleionomae
ATTATGCTGTAAAGCATAATGTATATAATAACCATTATCATTTGTAATAAAGTGCTACAAAATAAAAAAGTCAGGCTCACTTTCAGTAAGTTAGCCTGACTTTTATATTAGAAAACGGTGGTTTAGAACGTGTATGCCACAGATACTTTTACATTTCGGCCTGGTTCGTAATCTTTAATTGAACCAGAAGTGTATGAAGCTTGTGAGTAGTACAGTTCGTTGAAGATGTTTTCAACACCTGCAGTGACCGATAGGCGATCATATTGTTCTGGCATCCAAGTAACCGAGATGTCATGAACATCGTAACCTTCTTTGAATGTGTCGTCGTCAGTATCAGGTTTCAGATCAAGAGACATCATTGTCGTCCAGTTAACCGTTAGATCGTACTCTGGAATCAGGTAGTTCAAACCGAATGAAATGCTGTCGCCCACCTCGTAAAGCAGTGACTCGCCAGTCTCATCATTACGAGAGTTTGAGTGTGAATAGGTTAGACGTGCTGACAGGTTGCCTTTACGTGCTGATAGCTCTGATTCGAAGCCGTGAATGGTGTAGTCGCCATCATTGGTGTATTCACCTTTACCGCTCGCCCAATCTTGAATGTAGTTCTTGATGTGAGTGCGGAACAGGTTAGTCGAGAAGCCGACACGGTCCATCCAGAATAGGTCGTTGTCTTGGAACGCAACGCCGACTTCATTGTTAAGACCTGTTTCAGCTTTAACATCTTGGTCAATCGAGGTATTACCTTTCACAAAGCTTTCGCGTAACTCTGGGCCTTTAAATAACTGAGTAGAACTTGCTTTCACTGTCCATTGGTCGTTCAGTAAGTAACGGCTGGCTAAACCGAACGTGAAGTGCTGATAAGTTTTATCTAGGCCTTCTACTGAATCGGTTGAATACATATCAACGTTGTAATAGTTAAAACGCACACCTGGTTTTAGATAAAAGCCCTCTGCCAGTTGAATATCATCTTCAGCATACATAGCAAATGAGTTTGCGCGGTCTTTCTGACCAGTCGATGTCGAACTGTCTTTGTAAGAGGTTTGGTGGTTGCCATCTAACCCATAACGTAAATCGTGGTTCATCTCTGCCAGGGTGAGATTTGATTCCGCCAAAACTTTAAAACCAGTATGTTCAGAAATACCAGATGAGGTAGAAGATGGCGCGTATTCTATTTTGTTGTTGTAGAAAGTTGAACGTAAGTTCAGTGCGTCGCCATGATCAATTTCATACGCTAAAGACATGGTTTCACGAGTGTACTCAATCTCTTGTGTTGCCGTACCACGAGCAACGTTAAAGGAACTGCCGAAGTTTGAGCGTAGGTAATAATCACCTTTATCTTTATATTTGTCGTAGCTGAGTTCTACTCGGTTAGTGTCGTTAATATCCCAACCCAGCTTGATCACACCATCTTTGATCTTACCTTCGTTACCTTCAATGGTATCGCCGTCACCATTATCCGGATTGTTTTTGTCTGTTAGTGTGTAGTACGCCATTGCATCAAACTGATCATTCAGCTGTGAATACAAGGTCACAGAAGATGCAAAGTAGTCGTTACTTCCGTAGTTACCGTGCAGACGAGCGCCAAATTTCTCGCCGGGGCGAAGGAGATCTTTCGCGTCTTTAGTTTCAAAGGCAACGCCACCTGAAAGACCATTAGTCAGAACAGAGTTTGTACCGAGTTGAATATCAACTGCTTTTAAAATATCTGCGTTGATTAAAAGGTTACCCGTGTGGTGGAACATGTTGTTCGCTTGAGTCACACCATCAATCGTAATATCAAGGTCTGATTCATCCACGCCACGTACGTTCAATGACTGCACTGTTGAGTGCGAGCCACCGACATCGATACCGGGTTGATCACGTAATAAATCACTTAAGTGGTCGGCTTGTTTTGCTTCAATATCATCGGTTAGCAGTGATGAATCATTACTGATTTTTGTTGCCCAGACTTTAACGACTTCTTGAGTGTTGTCGTTGTCAGACGTTTTTGCATCATCAGCCGCTAGAGCGTTGAAAGAGACAGAGGCAATCAGCGAACCGATCGCTAATGCTAAAGGGGTACGAATAAAAGGGGAATTAAGGTGCATTTATGAATCCATTAAGTAAGAATCGTTCTCAATTTCATTTTCATTAGAAAGAATGACGATTAGAAACTCAATCAAAAGTTCATTCGATTTATGAATACTCCATATTCACGAATCGAATTGAAAAATGCATCTATTCTTAGAGTGGGAATTTAAGTTATAAATCTCAATTAGTTAAGTGTTATTTGTTATTCCTGTATTTCATTTTTAGATTGATAGGCACTGTTCATTGAAGAAAAGGGAGTTGGCAAAAACGTGGACGGTTAGCGCTAAAGAGTGAGAAAATTACGGCATTTTATATACTTGTTTCATCGATACAGAGACGGTATCTGTCACGGTTCTGTCATAAAAAGTTCTGCACATATGTGCAAATTTGTCACTGCTTTGTCATATCGCCAACCTAGAATAGCGCCATAAATCAGAGGTTATCTAATTAACTATATGATTTTTAATAATTAAAATTCATGTAATTTGGTGATTTTTATAAGCACCTGATTGCAATTTAAATGTAGGCGTTGGGCGTATGCCCGTTTAACTCTCTTTTTCATCAACTTTGCAATGAAAAGGGTGTGTATTCAAAAAGGAAAAAGAGAAAAAGAATGAAACCATATAACGTGTTAGCAATTGCGCTATTGGGAATGGCAGCGGCTTCATCAGTACAAGCAGCAAGCTTCTCTTATGGTCATAAATACGAAGATGTATCGAAAGGTCATACCGATGAAGTGAAATTGAGCCAAGATTTTGATTCCGGTATTGGTGCTTCTTTAAAATTGAAGTTTCAACCTACAGAAGAAGAAAGTGGTGATGCAGGGATTGCATTCCATGATTTACGTTGGGATGAAACGGCAATTGGGTTGAATTATTCTTACGATGTTTCTGATACAGTTTCTATTGAACCAGGTTTTTCTTGGGCACGAAAACAAGACAAATACAAATACAAACCGTATTTGAAACTGAAATACGGATTTGCGCCTAATTGGGAGTTATCATCTCGCTATCGCTATGAAATCACAGACTATGCCTATAAAGAAACGCGCCATAAGAATCGTTTTGATGCGGGCCTTAGTCGTAAGTTCGATGATTTGAAAGTCAGTTACACCTACACCTATTACCGTGGTGATTCTGAGTTGTTTGATAATAAGAAAAATGATTATCAACAAGAAGTCGAATTTCAATATAAAGTGACGAAACGTTTCTCACCATTTGTTTCTTTTACCAATAAATCAGTAAGTGATGACAGCGATCAACGTCAAACTGAATTTGAAGTTGGTATGAAATATAAGATTTAGGCTAGAACAGGACTGAATTGATGAGTATAAAGCAAGCAATGCCTATCGCAGCTGCGCTACTGGTGGGCCTAATGGGCAGTATTTCTTCGGCATCCGCAAGTGAATGGACACTGGATAAAGTTGTTTCTTTATCTCGCCATGGCGTGCGGCCACAAACTAACACTGAAAAGCTTGATAAAGCCACTGGTAAATCATGGCCTAAGTTTGAAGTGGCCGATGGCACTCTTACTGGCCATGGATATACAGGTATTTGGCAGCAGGCAAAATATCAGCTTAAGCAGTGGAATGATGAAGGGTTAAATATTACTCATCACTGTTCGTCACAGGAGCAAGTTTTCCTTTGGACCAGCCCATCGCAACGTATTATTGCAACGGGTAAAGCGATGGCGGATGGAATGTTCCCAGGCTGTGGTATCGCGCCGCTTCATGTTAATGCTGAATATGGACCACTGTTTGAACTGTATCATTTGCATGCGATGCATGCCGATCCTGCGGTCATGAAAAAACAGATCATGGCGCGCATTGGTGACCCTAAGCAAGCAGCTGAAAAATATCAAAAAGATGTGGAAGCTCTACGACACACTGTCTGCGCTCAAGATAGCTGCGAGTTTTTAGATAAAAAATGGGGCATAAAATTCAAAGATACAGGTAAGCCGTCATTAAAAGGTCCTGGTAAAGTTGGGGCGACAATTGGTGAAACTATTCGTCTGCAATACAGCGACAACTTACCAATTAAAGGTGTGGCATTTGGTCATGGAAAAGATGCAGCGTCAGTCAAAGCGTTAATGGGTATTCATGCCGCTCAATACGATTTAGCCCTGACTACGCCTGAATTTGCTGCTCATAGTGGTTCTTTGCTAATGAAGCAAATGGTGTCTGCTATTGCTGCTGGTACACCATTGGCAAAACAGTGGCACGGTGATAAACGCTTGGAGCGTCCACTTGTCATGTTAGTAGGACATGACAGTAATATTGCTGAAATCCAAACCATGCTTGGTTTTAGCTGGTCGTTACCGCAATACCCAAGTAATGATATTCCTCCTGGTGGTACATTGAGCATGGCCCGTTTCCACAAGTCTGCCAGTGATAAAGAGTTTGTACGAGTGCGCTTCACCGCTAGAACGTTGGACCAATGGCGCTCATTAGCTCCATTAAATGCCAGTAATCCGCTACCGTACGCTGATTTAAATTTCAAAGGCTGTGAAAGTACCGATGTTGGTGTACTTTGCCCAATCGATGCGGTTGTAAAACGTGCAACGAATTTATTAGTCAAAGATGGCTCAGAGCTACCGGTATTTAAATCTTAGCTCCCAAGATTGAAAAAACATTAAAAAAACCTTTATAAGGACAGGCACTCTTAGCAGTGCCTGTTTTTGTTTGTTTAGCGCGTAATAGTAAGGGGGCTTGTTAAATGGACAGACACTTTAATCGGCTAATTTATAAGGACAGGCATAATAAGCGAAATGACGATATCCATTGGGAGTGAGCTAACTGACAAGAGCTGCAGTTATTTATTTTTTAGTGCAAACCACGATGAATATCGACGTTACCAATGTAAAAAGATTTTAATCAATGGGCATTTCTAAACGATTTTCTGCCCAGAGAGTAAAAATGATTGATCTAATCTGTATAACTGATTACGAAAAGAGAGGGGCTGGTATTGTTTATAAATGAGATAGTGGGTCAAATAACTAGACCGCATATTCTCGATTTACCGAGTTTCGATTTCGCTGCAGTTAGCTGAACTTTTTGACCTATCCATAGCCTTCCACGTTGTTCTATGGCTAGACACTGACTCATAAAAGCGTGTGGTTCTAAACCTAATCTTTGTAAAATACCTAGCTCATATGATGGAATCGAAGCGGAGTTAGGTTTGCATATGTTTTTGCCAACCCAATCGACCCACTGAAGATAATCGTGCAGATAAAAGGGAAGTCCTTGATGTGAATTGGCGGCTTGATTACCAGTAAATTCAAACAAGCACCGCTCAGGTACTTGCGTCTTTACCGCCAAAGTCCGTAATTTAATGGAGGTGTGGTTGGAATGTTCGGGGGTAGTAGCAATTCCTGCCCGCACAGGATTGAGATCAACATAGGTCATTGCAGCAAGCAGTGCCTTTTCATCTAACAAAGCTTGGGATTTGTATCGACCCTCCCAAAAATGTCCGGTGCAATCGTCTTCTTTATTCGCTTTGACTGCAATCGACATGTTGAGTTCTTTCATCATCCAACTAAGAGAAAATAAGCGTTCTCGCCAACAAGCAATAATTTCATGGCATTTATCTAAACTGGATTTATTTAACTTGTCGTTGCTTAAGTATCTAACAATCAAAGGGTGAAGTTGATGTTCACGACTCCAGCGCATAATGACTTCTCTATTCGATAATGAGAGCGCTTTTTCTCGATTGATATGGACGACGAGATGGTAGTGATTAGACATCACTGCGTAGGAGCAGACATCGATACAGTAAATGACTGCAAGCTGTTGAATTCTTTGCTCTACCCAACGTTGGCGATGTTCATAACTTTTCCCAGTAATTGAGTCTACCCCACAAAGAAACGAGCGACGAACACAGCGTGACACACAGTGATAGTAGGGTGTAATCGATACGTCGACTTGTTGGCTTCTGGCTATTGTCATTACGAACTCTGTGTCGTTGAGGGAGAGATTCATACTGTCTTGCAATAACGACAAAAGGTAGAAATGAGGTAGCTAAATGCGAGCCATTTCAATAATTACAGTGACTGTCCTTATAAAGGAGGAGTGGCGAGCTCAACTTGGCTATTGCGGTGCCTGCCCTTATAAGAGGGAGGGGGCTTAAAGTGCCTGTCCCCGTTAGGGGGTAAAATCCCGCGGGGCGGGATTTTGGGGGTTATTTGGTGAAGTTGATGAGATAGTCTCGGATGCCGGCTAGGCCTTGTTCGAGTTTGTCTGGATGACTGCCATAACAAATACGCAAGTGGCCGGCGCCAGCTGCGCCGAAGGCTTCACCTGGGGCGACGCCGACACGGTGTTTTTCGATCATCTCTAAAATAGCGGGCTGACTGTTGTCTGTTAACCCTTTGACTTTGATAAAGGCGTAAAAGGTTGCTGGCATGTCATACAAAGTCACGCCGTCGATATCACCAAGGTATTGTTGTACAAGGTCGCGACCTTGACGAAAGCGCTCAAGAGTTTGATGAACAAATGCTTCACCTTGAGTGATTGCAGCAAGACCACCGTGTTGCACAAAAGCAGGGGCACATGACACGTTAAATTCAATTAATTTCGTGATGGTGGGTGTGAGTTGCTGTGGCAAGGTTAGCCAGCCTAAACGCCAACCAGTCATGCACCACGCTTTAGAAAAACTGTTGCAAATAAGCAACTTGTCATCTTCTTGCATTTCATTTGCAAACGAAGGTGCACAGTCCTGCTCGTAACTATGACGGTTATACACTTCGTCGGAAATGATCCAAATACCATTGGCACGAGAAAATTCCATGATGGCTTTGATTTCATCTTGCGATGCCGCCCAGCCCGTTGGGTTATTAGGGCTATTAATTACAATCGCACGGGCGTCTTTAGCTTCTGCGAATAGAGCATTCAAATTTAATACAAAGCGATTTTCGGACTGTTCTAGAGCAAAAGGAACCACGTTAGCGCCCAAAAGCTCTGGTGTCGCAAATAACGTAGGAAACACGGGGGTGATAACCACGACTTTGTCACCAGCAGATAAGCAGGTTTGGCACGCGAGCATTACGGCGTCTGTCCCCGATACGGTGACGACAATATTATCGGGGGTAAATGTTTGGTCGTATAAGCGGTTGGAGTAATCACTCAACGCTTGGCGAAGTGGAGGTAAACCATTATTGGGAGTGTAGCGAGTTTCATCGCGTTGCAGGCTCGCGATCGCTGCTTCAGAAATGAATTTCGGCGTTGGAATATCAGATTCGCCAAACCAAAGCGGTACTACGTCAGGCAGTGTCATACCGTAGTTTGCGACGGTACGGATAGATGATTCAGATAGCCCCTGGGCAATTGGACTAATGTCGAGATCAGCAGATGAACTCATGTGAAGAATACCTCCCTTTCTTCTGTATTTTATGCAGTGAGTCTACTATCTCACGGGATATGAGAAAAGTATTTAACTTATAGGGATGGTTTTACCCTATTTACGGGTAGTCAAAGCAAATTAGTTACAAAAGCAAACACTAAAATACTTAAATAATACGCAATTCTGATTAATAAACTATCTCATAAAATCGAAAAACTACCCTTTTATGGGGTTGTGAGTCGAGCGTGGCTATGATGATTTAATAGGCAAGGAATGATTATCAAGGATAGATACATGGACCAAGCCTATTACCTATGGCTGCGCTTTATGCGTTTGTTGCTGGTACTGGTCGGATTATCGATCATTATTTTTGTCGTCGCTCGTCTCGTACCCGGCGATCCAGCGCGTATTGCCCTCGGACCGTTAGCCACACCGCAGCAGGTGCAGGCTCTGCATATCAAAATGGGTCTCGATCAGTCGATAGTTGTACAGTATTTCGATTATGTGACTAACCTATTTCACGGTGATATGGGCCAATCAACGGTAACCGATCGCCCTGTCTTGACTGATATTATTCAAGCGCTTCCAGCAACATTAGAGCTTGTTATCATTTCAGTATTCTTTACTGCTTTTATCGGAATGCCTCTGGGGATTCTAGCGGCTTATAAACCCAATGGTGTATTTGATCAATTCTCACGAATATTCTCACTCGTTGGTGTAGTGACGCCGTCATTTTTAATTGCCTTAGTGCTACAACTGATTGCAAGCTTAGGTTGGATCGATCTTCCGGTCACCGAACGTGTCTCTGCTTCACTTAATTATCACCCAGGTAGTACTGGCCTGATTTTCATTGATAGTGCACTACAAGGTCGTTGGGATGTCTGGCTTAACGCGCTGCAACATATCTTACTGCCTGCCATCGCGCTTTCTGCCGCAGGTATCAGTCAGGTGATGCGGATCACTCGCTCTTCAATGATTGAATTTAGTCATCGTGAGCACGTTGAAACATTGCGGGCTTGCGGTGTTTCAAAACGAAAAGTGAATTTTAAATATCTACTGCGCCTTTCGGCGTCCGCGCCACTTACCATTCTGGGGTTGGAGTTTGCTTCGTTAATCGGTAACGCTTTTGTGGTGGAGATGGTGTTCTCTTGGCCGGGTGTTGCCAGCTATGGCGTGCGTTCTATTTTGCACAAAGATTTTAATGCGGTCATCGGTGTGGTGCTGGTTTCCGGTGTGTTCTTTATCGTGATTAACCTGTTGATCGACTTTGTCATCGGTCTTGTTGACCCGCGTGTGAAATTAAAAGGACTGTCATCATGAGCCAAGTATTACCAACCCAACTACCCAATGGTGAGCAGGAATTTTCACCGGCAAAAGCAGATAAACAGTATTCCAACTTGCAAAAGGCATGGTATCGCTTTTCACGCAATCCAACCGCAGTGATCGGTTTGCTCATCGTGTTAAGTGTTGTGATTCTCGCGGTATTTGCTCCTTGGATAGCGCCTTATCCAGAACATGTAGGTACCTTTGTTAACTTTCGCGCCCGTCATCACGCGCCGAGCCTTGAATATTTAATGGGGACAGACAACGTAGGGCGCGACATTTTATCGCGAGTTATCTTCGGCTATCGAATTTCATTGTCATTGGTTGTGGGGGTGCTAGCACTGTCTGTCCCTATCGGCGTTATTTTAGGGATTGTGGCAGCTTACGCGGGTGGTTGGATTGAACAGGTGATCATGCGTTTTAACGACATGTTACTTGCTGTGCCACCTTTGGCGTTGGCACTCGCCATCACCTCCATTCTTGAGCCGAACTTAGTGAATGCGATGATAGCGATCGCCTTTTTATGGTGGAACTGGCACTGCCGCTTAGTGTATCGCTTAGCGAAAAGTATCGTGACCGAAGATTTTGTCGAAGCAGCACGCCTCTCTGGTGCGAGTCATTGGCATATTGTGGTGAAAGAAATACTGCCTAACTGTATTGCGGCCATCAGTGTGAAAACGACGTTGGATGCCGGTTTCGTCATCCTGTTTGGTGCGACGTTAAGCTTTTTAGGCTTGGGCGTTCAGCCGCCAACCCCAGATTTAGGCACGATGGTCTCGACCGGGGCGTCTTACATGCCGGAATCTTGGTGGGAAGCCTTAATGCCAGGTCTTGCCATTTTATACGCCATTTTAGGATTTAACCTGCTTGGTGATGGTTTACGCGACTTTTTCGATGTGGAGGTCTAAGCATGACAGCATTAGTTGAGATTAAAGATTTTAGCCTCGCATTTAAGATGTATGGTGGTCAACGTCAGGTGCTGCACCATATCAATCTGCACATTCAACCGGGTGAGCGGGTTGCACTGATTGGTGAATCGGGGTCTGGCAAAAGTGTCACCAGTAAAATGCTGATTGGCACCTTGAATATGGATCAGGTGGAAATCTTAAGCGGGGATATCTTCATTGAAGGTAAGCCGATTTCCCAAATGAGTACTCCAGAGCGAGAAGGGTTGAAAGGGCATGTGATGTCTATGATTCAGCAAGACCCGCAAACATCGTTCAACCCTGTGTTTCGTATTCGTGATCATCTCATAGATATCATGAAGTTTGTTGAGCAGACCTCAGGTCAAAAACGCACGAAAGCTGCGCGTAAACATCATATTCTTGAAGTACTTAGTAAAGTTAAATTGCCAGATCCTGAGCGGGTTTATAACGCGTATCCTTGGCAACTCTCTGGTGGAATGCGCCAACGCGTATTGATTGCGATGGCGCTTTTACAACCCACTAAGTTGCTGATCGCTGATGAGCCCGGCACCGCGTTAGACGTCACCACGCAAGATGAAATCATTCAACTGATTAACCAATTGGTGAAAGATGAGCAGTTAGCGCTGTTAATGATTACGCATAACTTAGGCGTTGTGCGGCAAACGGCAGATCGTGTGTATGTGATGCAACACGGACGCATGGTAGAAACTGGCTCATTAGCGGCAATTTTTGATAACGCGCAGCATTCATACACTCAGCGTTTATTCGATTCTGTTCCCAAGCTTTATGACGACACTTCAGAGCAAAAACCGGCTCAGGGCAGCGATAAAGTCATGGTCAAGGCGGTGTCGGTAAGCAAAACATTTGTCACCAAGCGTGATTGGCGTAAACGACCCGTGCAAAGTGTTGAAGCGGTGAAACCGTTATCGTTGAGTATCTATCAAGGCGATACCTACGGCTTAGCCGGTGAATCTGGTTCAGGTAAAACAACGTTAGCTCGAATGATTATGGGCCTTATCGACACTACGTCAGGCAATATTTTACTTGAAAGTACACCACTTAAGACCTGGCGCAGTAAAGTGGCAAACCGCCATTCGATTCAAATGGTACACCAGAATCCGTCCAGCTCTTTAAACCCGAGACGTACCGTGGCGCAAACCTTGACGGTGCCGCTGAAGTTTATCGGCCACACGGGAGATGTAGAGGCTGAAGTAAAACGGTTATTGGCGCTGGTGGAACTACCCGAAGAGTACGCGCAGATGTATCCGTCCAGTTTGTCGGGCGGTCAGCAACAACGTGTCGCGATTGCGCGTGCATTAGCGGCAAATCCAAAAATTTTAGTGCTCGATGAACCGACGTCCGCTCTGGATGTGTCGGTGCAGAAAAGTGTTATTGAGTTGCTGGAAAAACTGCAGCGAGAATTGAGCCTAACGTATCTGTTTATTTCTCATGATTTGAGCTTAATGCGTCATTTTTGTAATCGCGTTGCCGTAATGTATCGCGGTGAGCTACTAGAAGAGGGCACGACAGAGCAAGTCTTTCGTCACCCTAAAACTGATTATACCCGCACATTGATTCGCGCTATTCCGGTGATCAGTGATGAGGAAGAACAACATAAACCCCATTTAAGTGACGGTGAGGCAGCGGTATTGCTGCAATCAGCGTAATGGACAAGGAGTAGAATATGAGTGCCAATTATCGAATCGGTATCGATGTCGGTGGGACGAACACTGACGCGGTCATTATGCTCGATGATACCGTGCTAGCTGCCACCAAACAGCCAACATCAGAAGATGTGACCACTGGCGTGCAACAGGCTCTGCAAGAGGTATTAAATGAGTCTGGGATCTCGCATAGCGATGTTCGAGCAGTAATGATCGGTACGACCCACTTTACCAATGCGGTCGTCGAGCGTAAGCATTTAACGAAAACGGCAGTGATTCGCGTCTGTCTCCCAGCAACATTGAGTGTGCCTCCTTTTATTGATTGGCCTTCTGACATTCTTGAGCTAGTCGATGGCGGTCGCTATTTGGTCAAAGGCGGTTATGAATTTGATGGTCGATTAATTAATCCATTAGACGAACCTGAAATTATTCGTATCGCCCAAGAGCTAAAGCACAAGCAAATCACTTCTGTGGCTGTGAACTGTGTGTTCAGTCCGGTCAATGATGATACGGAAAAACGCGTACGCGAATTGCTTGCCGCAGAGCATCCTGAATGTGACGTTGTGTTATCCAGTGAAGTCGGGCGTGTTGGCCTGCTTGAACGTGAAAGTGCAGCAGTCTTGAACGCCAGCTTACGCACGTTAAGTCGTAAAACGGTGCAGGCATTTGGTAACGCGTTAGAAACGCGTGGCCTCACTTGCCCATTTTTCATTACGCAAAACGATGGCACCTTGATGAGTGCAGAGTTCGTCGAACGTTTCCCGGTCTTAACCTTTGCCAGCGGCCCAACCAACTCAATGCGTGGCGCAGTGTTCTTGTCAGGTGAGCAGGATGCGATTGTGGTCGATATCGGTGGCACGACGACTGATGTTGGTTTAGTCCAGCAAGGATTCCCTCGTCAGGCAGCAATGTCAGTTGATGTGGGCGGAATTCGTACGAATTTTCGCATGCCTGATATGGTCAGTGTTGGTCTTGGGGGCGGTACGATAATCGCCAGCAATGACGAAGGCATTGAACCGAGCATCAAAATTGGTCCAGAAAGCGTAGGGTATCGCATTACTGAAAAAGCCTTGGTATTTGGTGGTGATACCTTAACAGCGACGGATATCGCTGTGGCAAGTGGCCGTGCGCAAGTCGGAGAGGTAAGCCATGTTCAAGATCTTGATAAAGCGCTCCTTAATAAAGCGTTAAGCGGCATCGATCAATTGATCACGGATACTGTTGAGAAAAACCGCCTGTCTGCCGCACAAATTCCAGTCATTGTGGTGGGTGGTGGCTCGATCCTCGCGCCTGAGAAGATTGGCGACCTTACGACGATTCGCCCTAATCATTTTTCTGTGGCGAACGCAGTCGGTGCCGCGATTGCTCAAGTGAGTGGTGAAGTTGATCGAATCTTTAGTCTGGCTGAAATGACGCGCGAAGATGCACTCGCACAAGCTCGTGCAGCAGCAACAGAAAAAGCAGTAGCAGCAGGCGCAAAACCAGAAACAATTAGCCTTGTTGATCAAGAAGATATCCCTCTAGCGTACTTGCCAGGGAATGCGACGCGTATTCGTGTCAAAGTCGTCGGTGATTTGGAGTTTTAAGATGCGAGAATTAACAGTAAAAGACATTGAAGCGATGGAAATCGGTGCGGGTATCTTGGGTACTGGCGGCGGCGGTAATCCTTATTACGGCAAACTTCACGCTTTAAACGAAATGCGCCAAGGTGCAAAAGTGCGCTTGATCAGCTTAGATGAACTCGATGATGACGCAGTTGTTATTTCCGTGGGTAATATTGGTGCGCCGGCTGTATCGATGGAAAAAATCTGTGAAGGTAACGAGATTGTTCGTGCGATTCGAGCCATTGAAGAGAATACCGGCAAAAAAGTCGATGCGATTATTCCAGTGGAAATTGGCGGAGCAAATGGTTTAAGACCGGCTGCCATTGCCGCGATTACAGGTTTACCTATGGTCGATGGTGATGGGATGGGCCGCGCTTTCCCAGAAATGCAGATGACCACGTTCAGTATCTACGGGCATTGCAGTATGCCAGCGGCGATGTCTGACTCGCATGGCAATACAGTTATTTTCAAAGATCTAATCGATGAAGTGTGGCTTGAACGCTTAGCTCGTGCTTGTGTTGTTCAGATGGGAGGCGGCGCAGGTATGGTGGAAGCGCCGATGAGTGGCGCTTATGTAAAACGCTACGCGGTTCCGGGGACAGTCACCCAAGCGACCAACTTAGGTCTGGCTGTGATGGATGCGAACAAACAGAAGTTAGATCCTATTGAGCAGATTTGTCGTCAAGAAAATGGTCAGGTGCTCTTTACCGGCAAGATCACCGATCTTGAGCGCAAGATGGCCGCTGGTTTCACCCGCGGTATCGCTTCATTAGAGGGTTTTGGTGATTTTGCTGAGCAACAGGGTTCTGTTGATATTCAGAATGAAAACCTGGTGTTTCGTATTGGCGAAGAGGTGAAATGTTCGGTGCCTGATCTCATCATTATTTTGGATGTGGAAACGGGTCACGCGATCACGACCGAAGTACTGCGTTATGGACAGAAAGTGGCGGTGTTGGGCATTCCTTGTCACCCATTACTGCGTTCTACCCGAGCGTTGGAAGTGGTAGGTCCGAAAGCCTTTGGTTATCCAGATATAGAATACAAGCCATTTGAAATTTATTAATTGATGTCGTTATACGGCATGACAATTTATCTGGTCACAGCTCATTAAGAGGTGCTGTGGCCAATGTTAACAAAGGGAGTTTGTTATGAAAAAAGCGTTAATGGTAACGGCATTAGCTGCCATTGTTGCTCAGAGTGCGTACGCGGGCACAACGAAAGCAAAGTATGATGATCTGACGGCGACAATGAACGTCATTCAAGTAATCGGTACGATCGATCCGGCTAAAATCACGGATTACACCGAATACATGATGGCGGTGAACCTCTATGATGGCCTCACTACCGCCGATAAAACCGGCAAAATTACTCCATTACTGGCTAAAAGTTGGGATATCAGCAAAGACGGTAAAACCTTTACTTTCCATCTCGTTCCGGATGCTAAGTTCCAAAATGGTGACGCTGTCACGGCTGATGACGTGGTTTACTCCGTGAAACGTATGCTGACACTGAATCAAGGCCCTTCGGGCTTCTTTTCTGGTTTCCTAGAACCGAAAGGGGTGAGTGCGGTAGACAAGCACACGGTGCAATTCAAACTTAAAGAAGCGTCTTCGGCATTTTTGGGGATGACGCCATTATTGTTTGTTGTTGATAAGAGTGTGGCGGATCAACATAAAGGTAAAAATGGTTGGGCAGAAAAATACCTCGCGGCTCACGCAGAAGGCACCGGTCCATATAGTTTAGATGAGTGGCAACGCGGCAGCCGTATTGTCTTTAAACGTAACCACAATTATTTCTATGGCTTCCCTGAGCACCCACTGGAAAAAGTGCGTGTATTGGTGACGTCGGACGAATCCACCATTAAAGCGCTGGCTAACAAAGGTGAGCTTGATTTAAGTAGCGATTACCAAGCGGAAGAAACGCTCAAAGCGATTGGTAAACTACCTAACTACCATATCCAAGATTTGGGTAGTGCGACGGGCTATTACATTAAGTTTAATAACCAACGTGCGCCAACCGATGATGTACACATTCGTAAAGCAATAGCGCTAGCGATTGATTATGATCTAGTCAATAAAGAGCTTTACCCAGGCAACCCAATGAGTGGCCCATTAGCGTCACTTTTCAAAGGTGCTTATTTAGATTCATTGCAAACCCCTACCTATGATCTGAAAAAAGCAGCCGCGGAAGTGAAACTCTCTAAATATGCGGGGCAAAAAATTCCGATTACGTTAGGTTACGTGGCGGGCTCTGCATACGAAGAAGAAATTTCGTTGATGATGCAAGCGAATTTGGAATCCATTGGCTTTAAAGTGAAGCTTGAAGGCGACCCGTGGAGCCGCATCACTCAGATTGCCTCGAAACCAGAAACGACACCAAATGTGAACCAAATTTTCTTTGGTCCCACTTATGCGTCGCCGCAGTCGGTATTCTATAACCAATATTCATCTAAATCTGCGGGCTCTTGGGCATCCATGTCATGGCTCAACGACAAAAAGGTCGATCAATGGATTGATGATGCGGGTCGTGAGCTGAACACTGAAAAACGTAACGCGATTTATCACAAACTGCAAAAGTACATTGTGGATAATCAAGTTGATGCGTTTTTACAAACGACTCGTTATCGCATGGCGGTAAATAACTGTTTAAGTGATATGCAGTTTGTTCCAATTCAGAGTTTCTATTACGACTTTTCTAAATACAACTGGAAGTGCGTACCAACCCGTAAATAGTGCCGGTGTCCCACCCCCTTATCTCTTTATGGCGTGAGGTAAGGGGTTGAAGTCGTTACGCCATTATTCCTGTTATTTGATCCACTTTTTGATCCTCGCCAGCCCGAGTAGGGCTTGGCGATTTTTTACTTCATACGTTTTGAATAAATTTTTCAGATGGAATTTCACCGTACTTTCACTGATCCCACAATATTGGGCAATCTGTTTATTCGATAACCCTTCTGCTAAGCGTTGTACAATCTGTAATTGCTTGTTGGTTAACTCGTCGCTTTGCTGGTGTTGGGTGATTTGTTGTTCGAGTTGTTGCCAATGTTTTACGGCATGTTCAAATGGCGTGTTGGTATAACGATACTTTTCTTTTTTCCATACCCACTGAATGGCGCTATTTAACCAATGTTGTTCAAGCATCATTGGGCTCCAAAGTTGCAACTGATGGCAACGCTGCATTAAGTGAATGAGTGACCGTGTCATCTGAGCATATTCACGTTTGTGCCATTGCAGTTTCAACTGTTGCACTTGGTGCTGTATTTCGTGATAAGGGTAGGAGTGAGAGTGTTTAATTCGAATCTCTTGACCGCTTTTATGCTGGTGGATGCACACTAATCCCACGTTATTGCGAACCGTTAACCACTGAAACATGGCTTGATAATTACCGGGAACGGTATCGTTGGTGTTGATAATATCTTGCAGATGTTCTTGGGCATCAATCCAGCGTTCTTGTTGTTGTAAAATCAAAACGGTAAGCAGGTTATAAAATACGGCTGCTTGTTCATCGGCAAAACTTGTGAAGTATTCATAACGCAACTCATCGAGCAGCGTATAGGCTCGATCAATATCGTCACGCAATAAGAAGGTCATAATTCCATAGGTATGAATTTGCGATAAAAATTCCGGCCAAATCTCTGAATTAGCACGTAGAACCTCTACGCGATTCCAATACGTTTGTGCCGTGACGACATCGCCTTGGTACATCGCAATCATACCTTGAGCTAGGGTGACAAAGTTTAATTCGTAGGTAAGGTGTGAGCGAAAACTGGTCCGTTTTAGTGCAATATCGGCTTGTTGAATATGATGTAGAGATTTGACTGGATAACCCATCCGCAAATTAAGACGAGTCAGGTTAAAATGGCAATAAAAAATGAGATAAGGCACTTCATAGCGCGTTGCTAGTGTCAGTTCTTTATCTTGCAATATTGCCGCTTGGAACCATTCACCTAAGTTATTGTGATAGATAGATAAGGTGCCGTAATAATTCATTAATGCCCCGGGGTTATCACTTAACAGGCTCTCTAATCGGCTAAATTGTTTAAGCTGGCTGTCTTCAGTTTGGGAGCGAAAATAGGCGAAATATTTACTTTTGATCAGAGTGAAAATGCCACGCTCTTCTGCGGATTCAAAACTGTTTTTATGTTGCTGGGGCAGATTTTCAATGAAACTTCGAGCGGCCAAAAAGCGCTGGCGCTTAAACAGCAAAATCACATTTGCCCATGCTAAGTGGAGATCTTGACTCAGCATGATGGTGGGAAAGTGGCTAAGAATGTTTTCTAGTTCATCAAAGCCATGATGGTATCCATAAACACCGCCGCCGTTTTGTTTAAACCAGCGCAACGCTAAATCTACATTACTGGACTCAAGAGCGATATTGATAGCACGCATACGTTGGCCCATCTTATGATGGTGGCGAGAAACAATGCGCATCGAGTCTTGATATAGACGCGGCTCTTGCTGCGCAATACTCTGTAATATTGGTCGTAAAAACGGCACACCTAGACGATACTCACCGTGTGCATTGAGTTCGATTAGTGGCTCTATCGCGCTGATGAGCTCGAGTTCATTGGTAATGGCTTCTTGTGTTATGACGTTTTCATACGCGAGCGCGACTAATAAACGTTGGGTATGAAAAGGCAATAACGGTAACACACGGTTATGCAAATAATCGGTCCAAGACAGTGTGAAGCGTTCATCTTGAATGCGATCCCAGTTAGCAACTAATACAGGCCAACCTGCTGTTTGACGCCAGATCGTTTCTGCATCGGATTGTGGGTAAAACGTTGCGATTTCATGTTCACTCATCATCAGTTCTGATTGTTCTATCAGAGTCAGCTTTTGATAGAGTAATCCGTCTGATATCCACGCATTATTGCCGATCCAAGCACCACTCATAAATAGGGTTTGCTGGCGCTGTTCTAATTGCGGGGCTATCGCCATGACCTGCTGTAAATGTTGGGATAAACCAGAACCTGCTGGGTCCCAAAACAGTACTTCTCCAATCGGATGGTCAACGGGATCGGGCAAGTGATGGGAAACCGTACAACTACGCTGCTCGGCTAGCTGTTTTAACAGCGTGGATTTGCCACAACCGGGCAGGGCATTGAGTAAAACCACAGGTGTAGTAAAGGTGCTGAGCTTATGCAGCAAAGGGATTCTTAAAAACATGGTGTAATAAACTAACTTTCATCCGTGAAGGCGTTAATTTAGCATGAATGTTGAGTGAGGAGCGATCGAAAAAGGCCACCTCAGTGACCTTATATACCCAAGTAACCTCAAGATACTGTTTCAAAACTTCATCTTGAGGTCATTGGGGTATAAGACAATGGGTGATTATTTATTCATCAGTCTTGGGTTTGAGCGTTGCGGTGTTTTTAAGTAACGTTTTATCACTTTTCACTACATCTGGGCCGCCTAAGCTTTGATAAATAGTGGTTAAGTTAACCAATTGGTTGTAGCGGTTTTCCAGTAGAGACGCTTTGGCACTACGTGTGTTTTCTTGTGCGTCGAGCAAATCGGTAATGCCGATAGCCCCATGTTGGTATTGGCTACGATAAATACGTTCGGCTTCGGCTGATGCGTTGTACTGCTCTTGCAGTTTGCCTTGTTGGACTTGATAGTTGATACGCGCCGACAGAGCGTTATCGACATCTTCAAATGCTTCATAAAGCGTTTTTCGATACGTGACAATTGCAGACTGGTATTTCACTTTGGCAATGTCTTTATTAATTTGCATTTCATTCCAGTTAAGGAAGGGCAAGGTTAAATCTGCACCTAGGCTACCAATTGGGTCGCTTAATAAATGACGCAATTGTGTTGATGAACCCCCTAAAGCGCCAGTCAGTGTGAGATCGGGAAAGTAGGAAGCGTTAGCCGAATCTTGTGTTGCTAACGCTGATTTTAAGCTATACAAAGCCGATTTTACATCTGGACGACGAGTCAGTAACTCCGCGGGAATTCCCGGCTCAATATCTGGTAAGCTGCCATCAGGTAAGGCTTGAATATCTAACCCCATTTTTTGTGGAGGCTGATTAAACAAAATGGCCAAGGCGTTATGTGCTTCGGTTAATTGCTGCACATAATCACTGTGGGTGGCTTCTAACGCTGACAACGCACGTTGAGCTTCGAGAATATTTAACCGCGATACCGAGCCGTTTTTATATTGGCTTTTTGTTAAAGCCAATGTCTCTTTAGCATCTTTGATATCGCTCGCGCTCAGTTGCAAGCGCTCGGTGAGATAACCCACCTGCCAATAGAGCTGAGCGGTGGTGGCAACCAGACTTTGTGCGGTTGATTCTAAATCCTCACGACTTGCCATCGCCGACCATTCACTGGCATCAGCAGCTCGTGAAAGCTTACCCCATAAATCGAGTTCATAACTGACACTGAGATCGGTCGAATAGCTTTTGGACGATTGACCGCTATCAAGATATTTATCTTTTCCTACCGACGTGGTCGATGATAAATCAGGGTAAAGATCGCTTTCGTCTAACCGAGCTTCTAAGCGAGCTTGACGCAGCGTTAAAGCGGCAATCGCAAGATCATTATTGGTATTCAACACTTGTTCAATCAACTGGTTAAGTTGAGGATCATTGAACTGTTTCCACCATTGATCGGTAATGGCTTTTTGTGAAGATTCTTTGGTGTGTTGCCATTGATTCGGAACCTGACTGTCTGGAACCGAAAATTGGGTGTGGTTGGCACACCCAGAGACCAACGCGATGGTTAAGGCGAGGGTCGTGATTTTCATTGTATTCATTGTCATCATTTTACTCCCGAGCCAATGCATCGATAGGGTTAAGTTGCGCTGCGTTACGTGCTGGTAAATAACCGAACAGCACACCAATTAAGGTTGAGCAGACAAATGCCGATACGATTGACGTAGTCGAGTAAACCATTGAAAAGCTACTCCCGCTGGCAGAGATAATTACACCTACTAAATAAGCGAGCGCGATACCTAACGCACCGCCACAGAGACACACCAGAACGGCTTCAATTAAAAATTGACGCAGAATATCTGCTTGGCGCGCGCCCACCGCCATGCGTACCCCAATTTCTCGAGTTCTTTCTGTGACAGAAACCAACATGATATTCATAACACCAATCCCACCGACAACCAATGAAATCACCGCAATGGCTGAGATCAGTAGCGTCATTGTTTGCGTGGTCTTAGTAATGTTTTGTTGAATGGTATCGGTGTTAATAGTAAAGAAATCTTGCGTACCATGACGCATTTTAAGCAGCGAGATAATGGCTTGTTCACCCGCAGCGCTTGGTGTGTTTTCGTCAATACGCACTGAAATACGATTTAAGTAGTGTTGGCCTAACATACGCGAACTCACCGTCGTATAGGGCAACCAAATATTCAGTGAATCGCTATTACCAAAAGCACTCTCTTTCGGTTTCGTCACACCAATAATGCGCACGGGCAAATTACCGGCAAAAATAACCTGACCGATCGGATTACTATGTGGGAACAACTCTTTCAATGTGTTGTTGTCAATGACTGCTTCTTGAGCCAGTGCGGTGACACTATCATCGTCCCAGTATTGACCGTAGGCGAGCTCATAACCTCGCACACGAAAGTATTCTGGCCCCACGCCTTGTACCGTGGCAGTAATGGCTTTGTTCGAGTGGCGAATGGTCACTGAGGTGCTCATGTATGGCGTGACACTGTCGACAAACTTGAGGTTTTTCAGTGCAGCCGCATCTTTATCGGTTAAAGTTCGCACTCGCCCAGAACGCCTGTCACCAAAGCCTGTACCGGGGTTCACATCAATAGTGTTGGTCCCCATGGACTTGATATTCGCCAAAATGGCTTGTTGTGAACCGTTACCTAATGCCACCACTGAGACCACAGAGGCAATACCGATAATAATGCCTAACATGGTAAGGAAGGTACGCAAACGGTGATTAGACATGGCAAGGAGCGCCATTTTCAGTGCTTCCCAGAAACCATCAAAGAGACGTTTGCTTGAGTTCAGCGTGTTTGTCTGTGTATGACCCGGCCCAGTATCCGCGTCTAAATCGACCTCGGTTTTTTGAGTGACGGTGTCACTTAATATTTCGCCATCTTTGATTTCAATAATACGATCGGCGTACTGCGCTACCTTCTTATCATGGGTAACGATGATAATGGTGTGGCCAATTTGATGGAGCTCTTGCAGCAGTTCCATCATCTCTTCACCGCTCTTGCTGTCTAATGCCCCTGTAGGTTCATCGGCAAGAATAACATCACCACCATTAATTAACGCACGGGCGACAGAAACACGTTGCTGCTGACCACCACTCAACTGGTTTGGCTTATGATCCATGCGATCATCAAGGCCAAGGCGTGTGAGAAGAGAGGAGGCGCGTTCAGCGCGAGATTTCTTGTCATAGCCAGCGTAGATCGCAGGGACTTCAACGTTACCAATCGCAGTTAAGTCACCTAGCAGGTGATAGCGTTGGAAAATAAAACCGAAATATTCGCGGCGCAGACGAGCAAGTTGATCGGAATCCATCTTCGACGTGTCTTGACCATTGATGAAATATTCACCTTTTGAAGGTTGATCAAGACAGCCTAAAATGTTCATCAAGGTTGATTTGCCAGAACCTGATGTACCGACAATCGCAACCATTTCGCCACGCTCGATACTCAAACTAACGTCTTTTAAGACGGTGAGTTCTTCTTCACCAGCGGCAAACGATCGATATACGTGATTAATTTCAAGTAAAGCTTCAGACATTAAAACATCCTTGGGCCGCGCATTTTCGAAGTAAAGGTATCACCGGATGGGGTGCCCAAAATGACTTTGTCGCCTTCTTTAAGACCGGAAGTGATTTCAGCGTTAACTTTATTGTTAATGCCAACGGTTACGTTGCGATATACCGCTTTGCCATTTTCTAAAACAGGAACTTGATATTGGTTTTTACCATCTTTACCTGCTTTTTTCACGAGTGCTTGCGCTGGAATTAATAGGGCATTGTCGGCATGTTTGAGAATAATCGAGACTTGGGCTGTCATGCCGATGCGCAGTACGCGGTCTGGGTTATCAACATCAAATAAACCGTAGTAATAGATAGCTTCGTCGTCGTCGACAGAGAGATCGCTATCATCACCATCCATTAGCGTTGGGCCAGGTTCAATGGCTTTCAGCGTTGCATGGTAGCGTTTATTCGGTTTACCTAAGATGGTGAAATACACGTCCATTCCTGGTTTAACATTGACGACATCAGCTTCAGAAATCTGAGCTTTGACGGTCATCTTGTTAAGTTGAGCCAGTTCAATAATGGTTGGGGTTTCTTGGTTGGAGTTAACGGTTTGACCTTCTGAAACGGCTGTATATACCACTGTGCCATCCATCGGTGCGGTAATGGTCGTATAACCTAAATCCACTTTGGCGGAATCTACACTGACTTTTGCTTGCGAAATTTCTGCATCGAGCTCATCAGCTTCGGCTTTGTATACTGACAAATCAGCTTCTGCGGATTCGTAATCAGAACGTGAACTCGCATTATCATTGAGCATTGCTTTTTGACGATTATACTCTGCTTGAGCTTGACGAATCTGGGCTTGTTTGGCTCTTAGCTGTGCCTTTAAGCTAGCGAGAGAAGCTTCTGCCTCTTTCAAACTGTTTTGTTGTGTCAGGCTATCAATTTGTGCAACGAGCGACCCTTTTTTTATTTCATCGCCAAGGCTAACGGGAAGGTTTTGAATCTGGCCAGAAACCTGAGCCCCCACTTCAACCAATTTGGATGCTTGAAGCATGCCGGTCGCAATAACGCTATCTTCGATATCGCCACGCTGGACTGCTTCTGTCGCAAATTGTGGCGCTTCAGGTTTTGGGTAAAAGTAATAGGCTGCGCCACCGGCAACGGCCAGTAGGGCAACTATCGAGACAAGAGTCTTGGGTTTTAAAATTTTAGGCATAAGGGAATGTCAACTAATTCAAGTGAATGCATTTACAACACATTAGTTATAAAACGAATGACTAGATAAACAAACCTTTTTAGAGGTAAATCTAGGTAAATCGCACATACACTAAGAAAAAAAAGCCTGAAAGGAAATATTTCAGGCTTTTTAACTCAATTTTAACCCTAACTAGGCTAGGAATGACGTGGGTTTAACAAATGACTTTGACAGCTAGGCCACCCTGAGAAGTTTCGCGATATTTGGCGTTCATGTCTTTACCCGTTTCAAACATGGTTTCGATGACTTTATCGAGCGAAACACGCGGTGCCGAAGACCGGCGAAGGGCCATACGAGTCGAGTTAATGGATTTTACGGCGGCAATGCCGTTACGCTCAATACAAGGTACTTGAACTTGGCCAGCAACCGGGTCACAGGTGAGCCCTAGGTTATGCTCCATTGCAATTTCAGCCGCCATACAGACTTGCTCTGGGCTACCGCCAAGCAGTTCTGCGAGGCCTGCTGCCGCCATAGAACAGGCAACGCCCACTTCACCCTGACAACCTACTTCCGCACCGGAGATAGAGGCATTCTGTTTATACAAACCGCCAATAGCGCCTGACGCAGCGAAATAACGGATGTAGTCTTTTTCACTCACCGTTTGGATGAATTTATCGTAATAAGCGAGTACAGCAGGGATAATGCCGCAAGCACCGTTAGTGGGGGCCGTAACGACTCGGCCACCCGCTGCGTTTTCTTCATTCACCGCAAAGGCGTACATGTTCACCCAGTCAACCACCGCCATCGGATCGTTAGTCAGCTTTTCTGACGTTAACAGCTGTTGATGTAAGGCAGCAGCACGGCGCGGCACACGCAATGGACCTGGAAGAATGCCTTCGGTGGTCATCCCACGTTCAATACATGCTTTCATCGTGTCCCAGATGGCGGCAAAATAGTCTTTAACTTCGTGGTCTTGATAGATGGCTTTTTCATTATTCATCACCAAAGTGCTGATCGATAAACCATGTTCATGACATTGGTTCACGAGCTCTTCGGCGCTGCTAAACGGGTAAGGAAGTGCGACATCGGTTTCAAGCGATTGACCAAAGTGCTCTTCATCCACGATAAAACCACCACCGATACTGTAATAGGTTTTTGAATACAGTAACTGTTCTTCTTTCAATGCGTGAATTTGCATGCCGTTTTCGTGCAGAGACAAATTGGAGGTGTGGAAGTTCATGCCACTTTCACGTGGAAAACGTACAACATGATTGTAACAGTCAATCGGCAAACGCTCGGTTTGTTCAACTTGGCTGATGAAAGATGGAATTGCATCAATATCAACAGTTTCGGGAGCTTGACCAGCAAGCCCCATGATAATAGCGATATCGGTGTGGTGACCTTTCCCTGTCAATGATAGTGATCCGTAGACATCGACCGTGATGGCGTCCACTTGGTCGATTTTTCCTTCTGCGTGTAGATCATCGATAAATTGCTTCCCGGCTTTCATCGGCCCTACAGTGTGTGAGCTTGATGGGCCGACACCAATTTTAAAGATGTCAAAAACACTAATCATGTTGATTACCTCAAAAATAAGCCTCCCTTATCATCAGGTAAGGGAGGCTAATACCATTATTTCGCTACGTATTGCCTAGCGAAATATGACTGTTTTAATAGAACCCTCAATGTTTGTCGGGAAACGTTGTTATCCCTAATAAAACATGGATTTTTCACTGTGACTAAACTGTCGCGTAGATTACCGAAGTAATGGCTGCAACGCCACAAATTACTGTAAAAATTTGCACTAGTGCAGAAGTGCGTAATGGCTTCATCGCTGCCACTTTACGCATAGCAAAAACAGGCAGTAAAAATAAGATGGCGGCAATCATCGGTGCGCCCATACTTTCGATCATGCCAAGGATACTTGGGTTGATGATCGCCACAATCCAAGTGGTGACGACGATGAAGATTAATGAGCCTTTTTCAATGCGTTTTACTGGCATGCTTGAACGAGATTTTACCAGGCCGACCAAACCTTCATGAGCGCCCATAAAATGGCCAAAATAGCTTGAAGTGATGGCGGCAAATGCCACGATAGGACCCAGATACGAAATCATCGGTGACTGATGGATGTTAGCAAGATAAGAGAGCACGCTGATGTTTTGTTCTTTCGCTAGGGCTAATTGAGCGGGAGAGAGAGAAAGCACCACAGAAAAAACAAAAAACATCACAAATGCCATTAACATTAGCGCTGCTGTTCCTGTGATCTTATCGGTTTTGGTAGCTGCATTATCACCATATCTACGGCGCTGTTCTTTAGTAAATTGACTAATGATAGGGCTGTGGTTAAACGAGAAGACAAAAAGAGGAATCGCCAACCAGATCACACTTGGCATCGCACCCCAATTAGGCGCCACTTCCATCATTGATGTATTCCACTCTGGAATGAGAAAGACGGACAGGGCAAATAAGATAAAGACTAATGGATACACCATTGCTGATGTCACTTTTAACATCAGTGATTTACCGAGTACTACCGCTAATGTCATCAACATAATGAGACAGCCAGAAAGAAGCCAGCGAGGGATCGATGCCATACCCACTTGATGCACTAAAAAGGAATCGACGGTATTGGTGATACCTACGCCATAAATCAATACGATAGGGTAGATGGCAAAAAAGTACGCAAAAGTGATGATGTTGGCGCCGATTTTACCAAAATGTTCTTCGACAGTATCGGTAATATCTGCATTTGGGTTCTTGGCCGATAATACAAAGCGCGACAGGCTTTTATGAGCAAACCATGTCATCGGCGCACACAGTAGCGCCAGAATAACCAGTGGCCAGAAACCGCCTGCACCGGCCTTAATTGGCAAGAATAAAACACCCGCACCAACGGCGGTACCAAATAGAGAGAGCGACCAAACGAAATCTTGATAATTCCATTTATTAGTATGTTCTGTGGTGGAGATTGTATTTGAATTGATATTCATGCGGTATTTAGTTCTTAAATTGATTAAATATTTTGCTATTTATGATTTTCCTAAAATTATTCACTGCTGGGAACTCTTGAGGCGGGTTTTTCTCTGTTTTCAGGTAAAAGAAATACAAAACTTTTGGTTAGATCACGAAATCGATGTAATTACGCAAACGTTTGCTTTGGTGTTTATCTTGTTTGTTAATGGCATTTTAGATAATTGTTCAGAATTTACTGGTTCAGTAGAATTAACTGCTGTTGCATTGCTTGAATGATTTGAGCCGTCATACCCCAAATGAAATGTTGCTGGTAGGTAAGGGCAAAGATACGGTGTTGTGAGGCGCGAAATTCAAATTGGCAACTGTGAAGCTGTTTGGGATCTAACACAACATGCGCTGGCACTTCAAATACTTCCGCTACTTCGTTGGGATCCGTTTGAATCGGGTAGTGAGGGTCAACAAAAGCTACAATAGGGGTGACTGTGAATTGACTCACCGTCATGAGAGGGGGAAGCTGGCCGATAATTTCTACATCGTTAGTACGAATACCGACTTCTTCATGTGCTTCGCGTAATGCGGTGTTTTGTAAACAACCATCATCTTCTTCAAATTTTCCCCCAGGAAAACTAATTTGCCCCGGATGATGTTTTAAATGCTCAGCGCGTCGGGTAAAGATAACGTGTAACCCAGTGGTGCGTTTAACAAAACCAATCAGCACCGATGCTTGCTGCAGCGGCTTTCCGGTTAAATGCGCCACTCTTGCTTGCGTTTGTGGATGATAATCGACGGTTGGGCTTAGCATAAAGTGTGCGAGTAAAGCTTCACGACTGATGGGTAACACGTCATCGCTCCATTGGTATGAGGGTTACTGCACGGTAAATGGTGCGCCTAATATTGGCAAAATACGCGATAATTTGTCTAAAGTCTCTTGATATTCATCGAGATCTTGACTGTCGGCAACTAAACCTCCGCCAGCCCAAACATACAACGTTTGTTGGCAAGCGATAAGAGTACGAATGGTAATACTGGTATCCATGACACCGTGACGGCTGATATATCCAATTGAACCGCAATACACACTACGGCGTTGGGGTTCTAGCTCTTCAATGATTTCCATCGCACGAATTTTCGGCGCCCCCGTAATTGAACCACCGGGAAAAGAAGCACGGAGTAAATCGTACATGCTGTAACTTTCATCGAGTTGCGCTTCAATGGTGGATACCAAATGGTGAACTGCAGGGAAGGATTCAATGTCAAACAGTTTAGGCACGCTAACCGTTCCTGGTTTAGCAACGCGACCTACATCATTACGCAGTAAATCCACGATCATCAGGTTTTCAGCTTGGTCTTTTTCTGCAGCGGCAAGTTCAGCAGCCAGCTGCGCATCGTGTTCAGCGGTTTTGCCGCGGGGCCGAGTGCCTTTGATAGGTTTGGTTTCAATTTTACCTTGGTTCACTTGTAAAAAGCGCTCCGGAGAGACGCTTAATATTGCTCCTTGTTCCAAACGAATAAAGGCAGAGAAGGGCGCACTGTTGCTTTTTTCAAGTAAGCAGTAGGCTTGCCATTCACTTCCTTGGTATGGGCTAGAAAAACGTTGGGTTAGGTTAATCTGATAGCAGTCACCTGAGCGAAGGTACTCTTGCACTTGAGCAAATTTGGCGCAGTATTCTGCTTGAGTCATATTGGATTGCCACTGATCAATACTGAAATCATCAGAAACTTTAGTACTTTCGGCCTCGCTTTGTAGCCATTGCCACTGTTGTTCAACATGATTACCCACTAGCATCGCCTTTTGACGCGCATGGTCGATAACGAGCGCCCAATCATAGAGGCCGATCGCCATATCGGGCATGTCCACGTCACGTTGGGCTATAACCGGGAGCTGCTCAACTCGGCGGCCTAAATCATACGCAAAATAGCCCAAGGCCCCACCAATGAAGGGCACATCCAAGTCACAATGGCAATCTGGGATATAGCGTTGCTGATAGCGTTGTATCAGTGCAAAAGGATCATCGGGTGAAATCACTAATTCATCCGCGGTGTGAATCGTCGTTTGTTCACCAATTGTGGTTAATGTGACCAAAGGATTAGCCACTAGCACGTCAAATCGGCTATCTTGATGATGCTCAGCAGCGGATTTAAGTAGCATCGCCCATGGGTGATGCTCGATATGACTGAAGAGCTGTGAAGCAAGATCTGGTTGATAACTCAGCATTTTGCTTTCTATTTGATATTTATCTGGATGAATCATGCGCTTTATTTGATATATAACAAGGAAAACAGTGGATTACATGGCGTATTCGATAATCCAAGGGTATCATAATTCGCATATTATAAACGTCTAGTGAGCAAGTTTGTGAATAAAAGCGAACGATAAAGACATTTTGTTGTAACGCTTTAAGCAACTATTCTTAACAGACACGCTACGAAGGTTCTAATTGAAGTGAGTGGTAACGGTAATTTTTGGCTTTGATCTTGATCGCTATAATCGTTAACTCATTCATTTATCGGCGGCTTCTACGAACTAATGTTGATATAAGTCATATCATTAGCGGGTATTTTTCGGTGAATATTAGGACATTCTATAGTGATAGTCGGTTTGAAGATAAGGACAATAGCCGCAGTTCTAGCGACAGCACCTTATCACTGGCCGTTTATGGAAGCATACGATAATCATACGATAATAATGAGGCATGCAATGACGGTAATACGCAAGCAGGATGTCATCAGCAGTGTTGCTGACGCCCTCCAATACATCTCTTACTACCATCCTTTGGACTTTGTGCAAGCGCTTGAAAAAGCGTATGAACGCGAAGAAAACCCAGCAGCTAAGGATGCGATCGCGCAAATATTGATCAACTCTCGCATGTCGGCAGAAGGACACCGTCCACTATGTCAAGATACGGGGATTGTCACCTGTTTTGTTGATATCGGTATGGACGTGCAATGGGACGCCACTGATATGACAGTGCAAGAAATGGTGGACGAAGGTGTTCGTCAAGCATACTGCAACCCAGATAACCCATTGCGTAAATCTGTACTGGCTGATCCGGCTGGTAAACGTGTTAATACCAAAGACAATGCACCTGCTGTGGTTCACATCAACATGGTTGCAGGTGATAAAGTCGATATTCGTATCGCAGCAAAAGGCGGTGGTAGTGAAAATAAATCGAAAATGGTGATGCTAAACCCATCTGACGATATCGCTGAATGGGTTGAAAAAACCTTACCGCTTATGGGTGCTGGTTGGTGCCCACCAGGTATGCTTGGTATTGGTATTGGTGGTACAGCAGAAAAAGCTGCGGTATTGGCAAAAGAATCTTTGATGGAACACATCGATATCCAAGAGCTGATCGAACGTGGTCCACAAAATGCGGAAGAAGAACTTCGCCTCGATATTTTCAAACGTGTCAATAAATTGGGTATCGGTGCGCAAGGTCTTGGCGGTTTAACCACGGTTGTTGATGTTAAAATCAAAACTGCGCCAACTCATGCAGCATCTAAACCGGTATGTATGATTCCAAACTGTGCAGCAACTCGTCACGTGCATTTCACTCTAGATGGAACTGGCCCTGCTGAGCTAACACCTCCTAAATTGGAAGACTGGCCAAAAATCACGCGTGAAGCGAACGAAAATACTCGCCGCGTGAATTTGGATACAGTGACGAAAGAAGACGTGCAAACGTGGCGCACTGGTGAAACATTACTGTTATCCGGTAAAATTTTAACGGGTCGTGATGCGGCGCACAAACGTATCCAAGGTATGTTAGCCAATGGTGAAGGCTTACCGGATGGTGTTGATCTGAAAGGTAAATTCATCTACTACGTTGGCCCTGTTGATGCAGTGCGTGATGAAGTTGTTGGTCCTGCAGGCCCAACTACCTCAACCCGTATGGACAAATTCACCGACATGATGCTCGATGAAGTGGGCGTGATGGGGATGATCGGTAAATCTGAACGTGGCGATGCAACGGTTGAGTCAATCAAAAACCATAAAGCAGTTTACTTAATGGCCGTTGGTGGCGCTGCGTATTTGGTAGCCAAAGCGATTAAGAAAGCACGTGTTGTGGCGTTTGAAGACCTCGGTATGGAAGCGATTTATGAATTTGAAGTCGAAGACATGCCTGTGACCGTTGCGGTTGATTCAACTGGCGCTAATGCTCACAAAATTGGTCCAGATACTTGGAAAGTGAAGATCCAAGAAGCGGAAAAACAGAACGCATAAGCAAAAAAGTTCTGGCAAATAAATGACATAAGCGCAGCGAAAGCTGCGCTTTTTGTTTGTATACTCTAAGAAAAATGATCGGTATCTAATGACGCATTGAAATTTACCTGCTGCGCACCCATTATTCATTAGACCAATCAATCAATGGGAGGGCTCTATGCCACGTTTTGTACGCTTTTTACAATTACTGTTTTTGATTGTGGTGGGGTGCTTTCTTGCATACGACTTTATTTTTAATGGCGTGAACCTGTTTCACAATAAATATGTACTGCTCTCTTGTGGCTTGTTGGTGTTACTCGAACTCGCTTTATGGGTCATCTATAAATTGATTGAAGACGATTAGCTCATCTCGTTCTCGACATACAAAAAAGCGCGTTGTTCGCGTGCCTTCTCAAGGAGGAATTCATCCTCCGTTAATCTCGTCAAGTGTATGCTTTCCTTTGTGTTTGGTTAGGAGTGTTGAATGAAATCCATCAGTAAAGAAGTTACTGAATTTATGCATCGAAGCACCGACTCTCACGTGCGCCTAGCAGTGACTGGGTTATCTCGCGCAGGGAAAACGGCTTTTATCACGTCGTTAGTTAATCAGCTCCTCAATAGCGCTACTCATGACAATTTACCGTTGCTGGCTGCAGCGCGAGATAAACGTGTGATCGGTGCTCGCCGGGTACCGCAAACCAATTTAATGGTGCCTCGTTTTACTTATGATGAGGCATGTGGTCAGTTGTATGCCAATCCTCCAATATGGCCAGAACCGACCCGAGACGTCAGTGAAATTCGTCTGGCTATTCGTTATCGCCCAAAAAAACGGACCAAACGTTTGATGGGTTCGACTGCTACCTTGTACCTAGATATTATCGATTACCCCGGTGAGTGGTTATTGGATCTACCGTTATTGGATATGGATTTTGCCACTTGGAGCGAACAGCAGTATCACGCTTTGCATGGTAAAAGAAAGGAATTGGCCCAGCCTTGGTTAGATTCTGTGGCTCAGTTGGATTTAGATGAGCAGGCTAACGAACAAGTATTAGCCCAATTGGCAGAACAATACACCGAGTATTTACACCAATGCAAAGCGGCTGGGTTACATTGGGTACAACCGGGGCGATTTGTGCTGCCGGGCGAACTGAGCGGAGCGCCGGTTTTACAGTTTTTCCCAGTCGACAATATCTCTAGTGCACAGGTGACAAAGGGCAGTTATTTGGAGCTACTGCAAGCGCGCTACAAAGAGTATCAAGAGAAAGTGGTGAAACGATTTTATCGTAAATATTTTTCCACTTTCGATCGCCAAATTGTGCTGGTGGACTGTTTGACGCCTTTGAATACGGGATTTGATGCGTTTATGGATATGCGCAGTGCACTCGAACAGCTGATGCACAGTTTCCGGTATGGCCGTTCTGGGTTACTTAGCCGTCTATTTTCTCCCAAAATCGATAAGGTATTGTTCGCTGCGACGAAAGCCGACCACATAACGCCAGATCAACACGTTAATTTGGTGAGTTTACTGCAGCAGATGGTGCATCCGGCTTGGCAGCATGCGGCGTATGAAAATATCGATATGAGCTGTATTAGTATGGCATCGGTACGTTCGACCATTTCTGGTTATATCCAGCAAGGAGAAAGACAGCAATCCGCAGTGCAAGGGACGACACAAGCCGGAGATAACTTAACGCTTTATCCGGGAGATGTGCCGGCTAAATTGCCTAACCCAGATTATTGGGATAAGCATCAGTTTGAATTTACGCAATTTAAACCGTTACCCACAGAAAGTGACGCAGCGTTGGCACACATACGTTTAGATAAAGCTTTAGAGATTCTGTTAGGAGATAAATTGCGATGAGTGACTATAAAGGTAAAGCGATATTTGACCAGCCACTACACCAAGAACAAGAAGCGGAACTTAACGCTAAACAGCAATTTACCCAACCAGAGAAATTCATTCCGGTTGAAATGCCCGTCGATTCTGAAACCGATGCGGAACAAGAACTGGAACAAGTCATTCGCCCAAAATCGGGGCGGATTTGGAAATGGACCGCGGTATTGGGCACCTTTACAGGGCTTGTCGCTTGGCAAGCTATCGACAATGTCGTTCAGGCATTTCAGCAGTCTGATTGGCTGAGTCTTGGTTGGACGGGATTTGTTTCATTACTTGCCAGTTTTGGTATTGGTGCGCTGGGGCGTGAGCTTTGGAAACTTAAGCGATTAAAAAATCACTTTTCGGTTCAAGAGCAGGCCGAATCACTGATCGCGCGCAATTCTGTGGGGGAGGGCGAAGCCTTTTGTCAGCATCTTGCTCAGCAGTCAGAGTTACCGGCAAATACACCTAGCTTGCAACGGTGGCAGCAGGCGCTAAATGGTAGCCATAGCGATGCAGAAGTGTTGGAGCTCTATGATGCCATGGTGGTGGCGGAGCAAGACAAGAAGGCAACCGCGATTGTGACGCGTTACTCGACCGAAGCCGCCGCTTTGGTGGCGGTCAGCCCTCTCGCGATGGCTGATATGTTGCTAGTGGGGTGGCGCAGTTTAAAAATGGTCGATCAACTGGCGCAACTCTACGGCGTCGAGCTTGGTTATTGGTCTCGATTGAAGCTGTTTAAAGCCGTATTGGTCAATATGGCTGCTGCTGGTGCTAGCGAGTTGGTTGTGGATGCGAGTATTGATTTGATGTCGATGGATCTGGCCGCTAAGGTCTCAACACGAGCTGGGCAGGGCATTGGTGTCGGCATTCTGACCGCTCGCTTAGGTATTAAAGCGATGACATTACTGCGCCCCTTACCATGGGCCGAGCAACGCCGGGTTAAACTGAGCGAAGTACGTAAACATATATTGACTAAAATTGCAGCAATATCTGTCAAGTAGTGAGCAGTTTTTACAATAGAAAGAAGAGATTACTTGACGCACTGGTAGGCTTGATAGAAACTACTGTCAACTTTTCGTGACACTTGTAATTAGGATAACAGCGAAGTGCGTCTAGAAGTCTTTTGTGAAGACAGACTCGGTTTGACCCGAGAACTGCTCGATATTCTGGCCTCCAGAAATATTGATTTGCGTGGTATTGAAATTGATATCAGCGGAATTATCTACTTAAACTGCCCTGATATTGATTTCGAAACGTTCAGTGAATTGATGGCTGAAATTCGCCGCATTACTGGCGTCAAAGATGTGCGTAAAATTCAATTTATGCCTATGGAACGTCACAACACCGAATTGATTTCTCTCCTCAATAATCTTCCTGATTCGGTCTTGGCCATCAACCTGAAAGGGTCGGTGGATATGGCCAACCAAAGTGCGCTGTCACTGCTGAATAAAACGGCCGAAGATGTGATTGGGCAGCAAATATCCTCACTCGTTCCTTCGTTTAATTTCACGCGCTGGCTTGAAGGCAGCAAATCACGTTTGCGCGATCAAGTGGTGTTAGACGGATTAGATTATGCACTCGAAGTGATGCCCGTTTATATTACGGGTGAATCGAAAGAATCCACGCTTGCTAGTGCGATGATGATGATCCGTAGCGTAAAAGAAGCGCAATATTTATTAGAAGAAGTGCCATTACACTCTAATCTTGGGTTTGAGCATTTTGTTGGGGTTTCTAATCGCCATAAGGCGCTCATCAATCAAGCGAAAAAGCTCTCCTCACTCGATCAACCGCTTTTAATTGAAGGCGAAACAGGTACGGGTAAAGAGATGTTGGCTCGCGCCTGTCATAATCGCTCTGAACGAGGCGATCATCCATTTCTAGTACTCAATTGCGCTGCGATTCCTGATGATGTCGCGGAAACAGAATTGTTTGGTCATGCGCCTGGCTCTTTCAACCATGAATTAGGGCATAAAGGCATTTTTGAGCAAGCCGATGGTGGCACCGTATTCCTTGATGAAATCGGTGAAATGACCCCTCATTTACAAATAAAGCTACTGCGATTTTTACAAGATGGCACGTTCCGCCGCGTGGGCGAAGAGCATGAAATGCATGTGGATGTGCGTGTCATTGCCTCGACGCGTCACCAATTAGCTGAACTCGCGGAAAATGGTGGTTTCCGAGAAGATCTTTATTATCGTTTAAACGTCTTGACGCTACGCATTCCACCTTTACGTGAACGCCCAAGTGACATTCAACCGTTGCTGGAGCTATTTATGGCCAAGCACAGTAACAAGTTAGGCATGTTAAAACCACCGATGGATGATGAGTTACTTGACCAACTGACGCAATATCAGTGGCCCGGTAACATGCGCCAACTGGATAACATGGTGTTGCGTGCGCTGACCGAAGTGCAAGATGAGCCGCTAAGTGTCGATCATTTTCATTTACCACAAACCGAACATATGTCGGGTGGTAATGCCACACTTAATCTAGATGGAGCGCTTGACGACATCATGAAAGAGTATGAATCACAAGTCTTGGACCGACTTTATCAATCGTTTCCATCGAGTCGGAAATTAGCTAAACGATTGAATGTATCGCATACATCGATCGCGAATAAATTACGTGAATATGGAATTAGGAAACGTTAATGAGCAAGCATAGTACACCCAGTCAGGTGTATGAAGTGGATGACAATATTGTTCTGCGCACAGCTGAAGTCGGTGATGCGCAGTTAATTAGCCAATATTTTACGGTTAATCGCGATTTTCTAAAACCTTGGGAACCTGAACGTGACGAGGCGTTCTACTCTTATGTCGGGTGGCACCAACGATTGGTTAAGCTCAATGAATTGCATCGATTAGGCATCGGTTTCTATTTGTTGATCACCGATAAAAATACGCAAGCCATGTATGGCACCATTTCGTTTAGCAATCTGGTTCGCTTTCCTATGCATTCTTGTACGGTGGGTTATTCGTTGGCAGAAAGTGCCCAAGGAAAAGGCATTATGTCGCGCGCGCTAAAAATGGCATGTCACTATATGTTTGATATGCAAAATATGCATCGTATTAGCGCTTGCTACATGCCGCATAATCAGCGCAGCGCTGCTGTGTTAAACAAAGCCGGCTTTGTCGAAGAAGGCTTTGCTAAAGACTACTTGTTGATTAATGGGCAATGGCAAGATCATAAAATGATGTCGTTAACCAATTTGCATTGGCAAGGTTAGTTACCGTATAAATAGACTTAACAAGTCAAGTAAAATGATAGATCTCGTCGCCCCATGAGGCGACTCACTGTTTAAGGACACTTCATGTCGTATTTGCCTTTGGATCAATACCAAAGAAAGTGGATTTTTACTCATCAATCAATGCCATTACCTGAAGAAGATTTGGCACAGATTAAGCCAATGACGGCGCAACGAGCCGCACAATTTTGGAAAGACAATATTAGTGCGCAAAGCCCGGATTCAGAACGTTTGAGCTCACAAGATTGGCCAATGCACAATAAAGCTTGGGGTGATGAAGTTGATTGGATGGCTGAATGGGAAAGTGATGACCCAGAAATGCCGGTTGCGATTACACAACATATCGATTGGCAAGATGATGTAACCATTTATTTTTGCTATGAAAAATACAATATATTAGAAACTAAGTGGTCGGTCTTTAAGCGCCATTGGAAAAATTTCCTATTTTACGATGATGGCCCCATCCTTATCGGTCGTCGCCGTAAAGAAGCACTTTGGTTTCATTCGAATGGCTTAGTGAAGTTAGGTCAGCACCAATAAGACTCGGTGATTGTCGATAATATCGATTTATCAGTGATAAAAAAAACCGCGCTACAGTGTAGCGCGGTTTTTATTTATAGTCGGAAATATGCAGCTATCGACTATTATGATGTTGATTAATCAGCATCATAGACAGCTTGATCCAATTCTTTTTCACTTTTAGCGATAACAACCGCTACCATCATGTCACCACAGATATTGATAGTGGTGCGCGCCATATCCAAGATACGGTCGATACCTGCCACAATTGCAAGCCCTTCGATAGGCAAACCAACCGTGCTAAGTACCAGCGATAACATGATAAGTCCTGCGCCAGGTACGCCTGCAGTACCAATTGAAGCTAAGGTCGCAGTGAGGATGATTGTCATATAATCGGCCATCGATAGATCGATGCCAAATGCTTGGGCAATAAATAACGCACAAACACCTTGGTAAAGTGCTGTGCCGTCCATGTTAATCGTTGCGCCAAGTGGCAGCACGAAACCAGATACACCCTCTGAAACGCCCATTTCTTCGCGAGATGCTTTAATAGTTGCTGGTAATGTCCCTGAGCTACTAGACGTCGTAAATGCGACTGCCGCTGGGTTGGTGATCGCTTTAAGGTAACGGCGTGGATTCAAACGACCTAAAAAGGTTAACACACCAGAATAGAACACAACTACGTGAATAAGCGCACCTAAATAAACCGCGCCGACCACTTTAATCAGTGGAAGTAGTACATCTAGACCATAAGTGCCAGCAACCCATGCCATCAAACCAAATATGCCGTAAGGTGCAAATGCCATGACAATTTCAGTCAGTTTGTACATCGCTTCAGCAAGGCTTTGGAACACTTTAACGGCTGGAGCCGCTTTTTCTTCGCCAATCAATACTAAAGAAACGCCAAGGCCTATTGCAAACACGATAATTTGTAAAATATTACCTGCTGCCAAGGCTTTGATAGGGTTTTGTGGGATCATCGCTAGCAGAGTTTGCACCAAAGCGGGTGCATCTTTCGCCACACTCGATTGAGATGCTGTCATATTTAATCCTGCGCCTGGCTGGATGACTGCAGAGAGCCCTAAACCAATCGCAATAGCGACAGCGGTAGTCAATAAATAAAGTACGATCGCTTTACCGCCGATACGCCCCATTTTGCGGGTATCTTTCATCGAGGTAATACCAACCACGAGAGAGCAAAATACCAATGGCACGATTAGCATTTTAATCGCGTTAATAAATAGCGTGCCAATCGGCTTAAGTAGGGCTGCGTCCTTTCCTAACAGGGCACCGACTGCGACTCCGAGCACCATGCCGATCAGGATTTTTTTCCATAGCGCGAGGCCAGTCCAGAGTCCAAGTTTGTTAGAAGGAGAGTTGTGGTCCATTTTTTCTAGTCCGTTTAGTCAAAGTCAAAAGTGTGTCAAAAGTCCGATTACACAATAAAAAAAACAGTACGTAAAGTAATGAAATTGGCAGTTATTCTAATGTTTAATTAAATAAAAGTGAGTTGTGCTAATTTAGTGACGTGTGTATCAATGGCTTTTTGTAATGCATAATTATATAAATGTTTACGTTTCAAAAGCTTATTCGGGGTTTATGTGCTTTAGGGTATTTATGATCATACAATGGCAGTTCAATATGCTGCAAAGTTGGGCATTATAAAACACTATTTAAAGGCGATCATCTTCACTGGTTGGAGCAGTGAATACTTAATACATGGAATTTAACAGCGATTTATGTAGAAGGGAGGTGTGATCACCATCAACAAAGAACGCGTTTATTGCATTCTTTAATGATCACAATCGGTCGGTTCGGTAGGTTAAATTATTTCGGTGAGTAGTAATTTTCAGTCAAGTATTGTTCAGCTTCTGTGAGCACCTTTTCACATTTTAAGCGTAAAAATTCATGCAGTGTTTTAGTGGTTGGATTTAGTAAGCGTCGGTCGGCACACACAACATAAAGCGGGCAAGGCTCGGTTTTCCAATCAAGGAGTAGTGGATGCAGGCGCTGGGTAAATAAATCTCTACTCATATCGACTAATGATTTATAAATAACCCCCTTTCCTTTTAATGCCCATTGGTGAACCGCTTCACCATCATTGGCGTTAAAATGGCCACTGACGGTAATCGTTTCAGAATCTCCATCACGCATGAATGACCAATGGTTATCCGTTGAGCTCGCTAATTGAAAACATAAACAATTGTGTTCGATAAGATCTTTAGGGTGACTAATAGGTGGGCGCTTATCAAGGTAGCTAGGTGTTGCACAAGCGATACGTCGATTCCTAGTGCATAGTGGTAGAGCAACCAAGCGGGAGTCGGGTGGTACGCCGTAGCGGATCGCCATGTCGATAGGTTTGTTGTATAGATTGCTCACTCCATCAGACAGCTCAAGGGTGATTTGTATGTGAGGATAAATATCAGTGAATTCTTCTAGCCAACCAAGCAATAAATGGCGGCCAAAATCTGAAGGCGCGGATAGCATAATGTGCCCGCCAATTTCCCCTTGAGTTTGCGAAATATGGTCGATACCTTCTTGAATGGTATTCAATGCCTGTGAGGCCTTTTCTAGTAGGGTTTCACCTTCGTGAGTCAGGCGTAAGTTGCGCGTTGAACGAATAAATAGGGCAACATCAAGTTGGGTTTCTAGGCGTTTTATTGCGGCACTGACTGCCGCTGGGGTAACATCAGCTGCGTGGGCTGCTTTTGAAAAACTGCCGTGTTTTGCTGTTTCAACGAAGATATATAGGTCGTTAAGCGCTTTCATGAAGTTATTGTAGGTCTAATTGTTGAGCATTAGCTAACAATCACAACATATTGGCGGGCATTTGAAAAGAGCGGATAACGATAAACGTTATCCGCTTTGACTAGGAAACACGCACTATACTCGTTCTAATAGCGGTGTTTTTTGGTTTAGCCATAAATCTTGGTTAACCGTAACGATACGGTTAACCCAAAAAGTTAAGCGTGCGCGGCGTAATGTATTCGATCCATTGATTTTCTTGCACAGAATTCAAAAAGGATTGGAAATGATCGGATTCCATGTGCATATCAAGAGAGCGTTGTGAAATCCATACTTCTTGTAAAATGAACACATCGTCAACGCCTTTATCACGATATAACTCAAACTGACAACAGCCAAGTTCTTCTCGAGAGGGTTCAAGTAGGTTACACAATGCGCTTTCTAACTCGTTTTCGTAACCGCGGTTAGCCTTTATCTCGGCGAATACGTGTACTGTTGACATGCTATCTCTTAAATCTCCGTAATCACTTCTTCTTGAGACCAGCGCGCTTTCGGTAATTTTGCATTAAAGTCTGCATCGCTATGGTAACCAAGAGGGACAATAACTAAGCTGGTATAACCTTGTTCACGTAGGCCGAGTTCGTTATCAAGAACTTTAGAATCAAAGCCTTCGATTGGCACTGCATCAATACCCATGGTGGAAACACCAAGAAGTAGCGTACCTAATGCAAGATATACCTGTTTTTCCATCCAATGCTTTTCATCTTTAAGATCGAAACGGTGCATGTTAGTGAAGAATAGACGCCCGTTGTGTCCACTTGCTTTCGCTTCATCGGTAGCAAAGCGGCCAGCACGATCTTCAAGGTCTAATACTTGCAGTAAGTAATCTTCATCAATATTAGTTTTTGCGCAAAACACCAATACGTGGGAAGCATTGCGAATTTTAGGTTCGTTAAACACATAGTTTTCAGCGGTTGATTTAGCGATAGAATCTTTACCCGCTTCAGTGCTTGCAAGGACGAAGTGCCATGGTTGAGAGTTGACACTTGAAGGACTTAAACGAATCAATTCTTTGATTGCTTGAACATGCTCGTCGCTAAGGCGTTTTGAAGCATCAAATGCTTTAGTTGAATAGCGCGATTTAGCGTGTGCGGTAATGTCCATGAAGATATCCTTAGTAGGTGAATGCTAGGTGCACACCTTACCGCACGGATTACGCTTAAAAAAGCGAAGGAAATTAATTCACTTTCAAATAATATTTGAAAGTGAATCGTTGTAAGTCAGGTAAAGCCTGTTACATCAGGCTTTATTGCTGGTTGAGCTAGTGACATATCCAAGTAACCACAGGAGACTGTTTTGGCGACTATGTCAGCACTCTTAGGCAAGGCTCTGATTGGAAGAGAGCGGCATGCTATATGAAAAATAGATAAGACTACTTGTCTTCAGGTTCTTGAATTTGGTGGAGTTTTGCATGATCTTTGCAGGGCGTTTCGCAGTTGCAAACTTTATCAACACCAACGCTGGAAAGCCCACCACAACTACCTTGAATGGGTTTTCTATGGGCGATAACACCTAGAGACATGAGAACAATGATCGCAAGAAATAGCGCAAAAGCGAGTAGGTAAGTCATAAACAAGCTCCTTTCTTATACGAATGGGCTCGGTACACAACATGGGCAATGTTGCAATATCAAGAATGAATGACGCTGAGTATATCATGTTCTACTAATGCTCGCATCTGCTTGGACTAACGCAAGAAGTCGAGCTCACGTAGTAAATCACGCATTTGTTGTTCTTGCTTTAGCAAAAATAACTTGAAATCTTCTTGCGCCAAAAATGCATCATTCCAACCGTTATTGTCTCGGACCTTTTTCCATTCTGGGGTCTTATACATTGATTTTAAAGTCTGTACCCATTGCTCTACCTGGGCGGGGGATGTATTGGGGGCAGCAAAAAAACCACGCCAATTGGCAAACACAAATGGGTTGTTGTATTCAACCAGAGTCGGTACGTCAGGAGCGCTGGCAATAGGTGTAGGAGCTGTAATCGCTAAGATCCTGATTTTGCCTTCTTTATAAAGATGAATGACTTCACCAAAGCCCGTTGATAGCAGTTGTGTTTCACCGCTCATCACAGATTCTAAAGCTTTACCGCCAGCATCATAGGCAATATAGCGTACTTGTCTCGGGTTGAACCCATGTCCTTGAAAAGCAGCTGCTGCGATAAGGTGATCTAAACTTCCTCGAGCGGAGCCTCCTGCAACCTTGATACTTCGTGGATTATTCTTGAAGGCTTGTATCACTTCATCCCACGTCTTTAGCTCTGAATTCACGGGGACAACAAACGCACCATAATCAGAAATAATGGAGGCGACCGGCGTTAGGTCATGGAAAGATTGAGGAAAGACACCATACAACGAACGCAATACAATCGGGGTTGAATTGATCATCAGAGTATCGGTTTGTCGCGGTGCAGTCTCAATTAAATCGGCGATGGCTTTTCCGCCGCCGCCGCCGGAAATATTTTGATAGGTGACTGATTTTACCAGCCCAGTGCTTTGCAAAACGGTCCCAGTATCATGGGCAGTCATATCCCAACCACCGCCTTGACCTCCAGGAATTAATAAGTGGAGTTTTTCGAGTGGAGCTGACATGGTCAGGCTTGAAAAAAATAGCATCGCCGACGTACCAATCAAGGCTACAACACAGCGGATAGGTTTCAACATCAGTTTCATCCCGTTATATCATGGATAGTGAACCACTGACTGACGAATCGTCGGTAGTCACCGTTTCACTTTTCTCCAGTTTAGGCGAAATCGCTAGGTTGCCAATATCCCTAAGAGGTATTTTGTTAGAAGTTGTAACTAAATGATTTTGTTTATCTCAACAAGACAAATCTTACGTTTCGTTTGGCTCTAATTCGTGGAGATATGCAACAAGACTAAAACAGGGAACCGGTTTTTTATGAACACTGTTCAATAATATGGGAAATTTATTTTGAAACTTGGTGTTTAAAGCATATAAAAGCTGAATTAACAGATGTTTTTTTGCTAAGTAATCTTATAAAATTACTGCTTATATTTTTTTACTCTATGTCGCAAGTATGGCAGAAATTACATTGATAAGTGCTCAAGCACAGCACTTAGAGCTACTTAATGATCTGATGTATCAGCTCCATGATGAACACCATCAAGCTTGTCCAGAACATTTTAAAACAGCCACCGAGATTGAGCAGGAAAAAAGCATCGCTCGTTATCTCGATAATCCAGAATGTTTGGTATTTATTGCTATGTTGGATGAATGTCCTGCTGGGTTTATTACAGGTCATTTTTGCGAATTGGTATCCAGTGTTAGCAAACCTGTGTTGATGGGCAGTATCGACGAACTGTATGTTTTGCCAGAATATCGACAGCGGCATGTTGCAACACATTTGTTTGGTAGACTTGAGTGGACATTTAAGCAGTACGCTGTGAAACAAATTTTTGTTGAAGTGTGGGACTTCAACAAAAATGCGCAGCGTTTTTATCAAGATGCTGGTTTTGTGCAGCATCTTCATTGGTTGAGAAAGGCGGTCGATTAACGACCGAAATAGGAATTAATACGTGTATCAGCGGTTGTGTCTATTAATTATAAGTGCGTTATTGATCTCAATAACTCACATAGCTCGCGCAGACGAGTCAGCAACTGCAGCAGAAGGTCGCAAGGGAGCGCTTTGCCTGATTAGAGCAGGTGATCAACTGGTTGTAGTAAAAGAACTGATTACCCATACATTGTCCCTTCCAGGGGGAATGATTGAGCAAGGTGAAAGTGCTCGTCTTGCAGCGCAAAGAGAAACATGGGAAGAAACCGGACTGGTTGTTGATATTAAAGCTAAGTTAGGGGAGACCGAGACCGGTATTTTCTTTGATTGTGTTAGCCAGTCAAATTTATTGGTATATCAACAAGATAATAATGAAGGTGGTAATACGTTACCCGCATGGGTAGCGCCTGATTATGGTATTGAAACGTCAGGGGCAATGCTTATTGCGCCAAATCGTGTGGACGCGGCAGATTATCGTTTTCCTGAACAATGGCCAATGATTAAACATTTTTTCAATCGTGCAACGAGCCAACCAACACGTAGTGTGAGTAACATGGTTCAAGTGGCGCCATGGCTTAACCAATTAGAGCTTAAGTGGATTTATGATATCCAAAATAGTGTGAGTTCGATGCCAAGCAGTGTTGCTCAAGTGGTTGTGAGTCTTGTTCAATTTGGCAACGTATTTACGAGTCCTATCTTGGCCTTAGTATTATTCCCCATCTTGTTTTATTACCTACGACAAGAAATTGTGTTGAAACTGTTTTTTAGCATGGCGTGTACGAGTTTACTTTGTCTATTGCTTCAGCAGGGGCTGCATTGCCCAAGACCGTATGTCTTTTTACCCATTCTTGAATATCCACATATCGCTGGATACAGTTTGCCATCGGTCATTACCGCGATTTTAGTGAGTAGTGTGTTCATGTTATGGCAAGAAAAAGACAATATCGATTTACCGTATTGGTTGCCGGTATTAATCGGCGCGATTGTGTGGGAGATTGTGGCTCAATTCTTTACCGGAAACGCATTTTTAACCGATATGTTGCTGGGTAGTATCTTGGGTATGATTGTTTCTTGGAACATATATCAAGTAGAAAATCGCTCAGAATATGATTTTATGGGGCTGCTCAAATCGTACAAAGCGTGGTTAGGTCTATCTGTCATGACGCTTGTCTTTACTTTAATTTGGCCAACACCAGGGTTTAGAACTTGGCTCGCGATTTTACCTGCTGCATCAATTGCGATGTTTTTAGTCCGTCAAATTGAACAGCAAGTCTCATTGCTACGCAGCTTAGCCGCCGCTGCCACTATTGTGTTTTTGCACTGGCTGTTTAACCTTGCAGCAACATGGGTTTCTTATAGTACCCCAGGCTCTCTACTGGTGACTTACGTTCATTATGGCGTGATAGTACTGGTATTTGCGTTTATCTGCTTTGGTGGATTTGATTGGCAGAAAGTGCGCCAAATTCGGTTTTCAGTCCATAAAAACGTAGATGTTTAAAGAGAATATTTGCTTAAAGTGGTAGCGTGTAACCTTTATCCGTTTTGCGCTACCAACTTGCTTGCTGCTAAAATATCCATTGGTTTTGCATGCCAAAAACCTTGTTGATAGCCCACTTTCAGTTCGTGTAAATAATCGGCTTGAGTTTGACTTTCAACCCCTTCAGCGACCAATTGAACCGACAATCTATGTCCTAAGTCCACAATGGAATTGAGTACGGGAGTGTGTCCGTCCTCTACCTCAATACTATCAATAAAGCACTTATCGATTTTCAGATAATCAAATTCGATATTTTGCAATATAGACAGTGCGGTGCTGCCAATGCCAAAATCATCAATGGCGATATGAATATTGGCTTGGCGTAATTCATTTAATACCGCTTGTCCTGAAGACTTAAGTAACTGGCGTTCAGTAATTTCTACTACGAGTTGGATATTAATGGTCTTAAATCTATCTGCATACCGTTTTAGTTGAGTAATCGTCGATGGATCTTCCAAATAAGACGGCGGAATATTGATGCTAAGATGTAGTGGCTGTACCACTTTCTTATTGCTCCAATCCTGCCATGCCCGATATAAAACATATTCTGTAATATCAACGATTAAGCCGGATTTCTCCGCAAGATCGATAAAATGTTCTGGGCTAATAAACCCAGTTTTGGGTTTATACCAACGCAGCAAAGCTTCAAAGCCTGAGATTTGATTCGATTGACTTACAACAATAGGTTGATAGACGAGAAAGAGTTCACGGCGTTTAAGTGCTTTTTTTAATTCATCTAACAGTGATAGGCGTTTTACTAACCAGTGATGCAAAAATAAATACGCGCTAGAAACGATAAGTGATAGAAGGGCGGCGCTGTATAAATACAAAATGGTTTGGTTAGAAATAAAAGCTTTTGCAGGTGTTAGACCGAGCATATAAGGATATTTGCGTGAACCTGCGATGTATTGACCATCTTTTTTTTCAAGTCGGGTTCGTTCGGGAAGTGTTGCGCCATCATAGGAGAGTATGAGGCTCTTGAGCCGCGTATCTTGTGTATAGCCTAGGCTGTTTTCCAAAAATTGCTCGTTAATTACCGTCGAAATACCGTGATGAGGATTACCCAGTTGGCCATCACGAATAATCAAAGTTCGTGTTGTATGATCAGCATTTAGAGTACGTAGATGTTCGCCTGATCTGACGATTCCTGATGGGTAATATTGTGAGAGATCTTTATTAAGTACCCCGCGTTTGGACGAGCAGACAAAAGGCACCTCTGTTTTGATTAAAAACACTTCTCGAATGGTCGAATTAAATAAAAATTGATCGTGAAGTTCGTCACATTGAACGTTTGATAATAGTAATGACTGGTTAGTGTGATGAATATTACTAATTAATTTATCGAGTTTCTGGACATACTCGTATGCAATATTATGCATCTTAAGTTGGATATTATGCTGTTCTAGTTGTAATCCCAGAAATAGGGATATAGGTAGAGGTATAAGATAAATCGCGGCTCGCCGAATAAGGGTCTTACGCCGTCTAGTTATTCTATTAAGCATTAGTTTGCATATGTCTCAAGAGTGAAACTTTCTATCGAATTTGCAGTATAAGCGAGAGATGATGCATAACCAATAGCGTGATTATCATTTTAATGAATTATTTTTCTGGTCTGACCTGTGGGTTTGGTAATGCTAAATTATGCATAACTGTTAGTTTAAAATATATTAATAATCGTAAGTTTAACTTACTGATATACAGATAAAAATAGTATGTGAGTGACCTATTTTATACCTAGTGTAAATAAATTTTGCCAACTCAATAGGTTCGCAGTTAAAAAAAACGACAATCAATAGTTGTGTTTTCCTCTTTATATTCCAGCATTAGAAAGTAGTGTTCTATTCGGAGTATGAATATGAAGTCGATTGTTAATCCCCTAGGCACTGATGGTTTTGAATTCATTGAATATACCGCAATCGGTGATGAGCAACTCCATGCTCTAAAAACGCTGTTTACTCAACTCGGGTTAGTCGAAATCGCCAAACATCGCTCTAAGGAAGCCTGGTTGTATCGCCATGGCGAAGTTCATTTTATTGTCAATGCTCAACCACGTAGCCAAGCTGAAACCTTCGCGCAAATTCATGGTCCCTCAGTATGTGGTATGGCATTTAGAGTGCGTGATGCAGGGAAGGCATTAGATTACGCCTGTATGCATGGAGCGGTAGCTTACCAAGGAGAGGTAGGGCCAATGGAACTCAATATTCCGGCTATTCAGGGGATTGGAGGCACCTTGATTTACTTTGTTGATCGATATGGAGAACATACGATTTACGATGTCGATTTCCATTTTTATGAGGATTATCGACAACGTTTAGAAAATGCCAACACTGGGTTACTTCAAGTTGACCATCTTACTCATAATGTCGAACGCGGCCATATGGATATGTGGGCTAAGTTCTATGAAAAGATTGGCAATTTCCGTGAAGTTCGTCATTTCGATATCGAAGGGAAATACACCAGTTTAGTCAGCCGTGCAATGACGTCTCCTTGCGGAAAGATCCGCATTCCTATCAATGAATCATGCGATAACCAATCACAAATTGAAGAATTCTTACGTCAATACAATGGTGAAGGCATCCAGCATATCGCGCTCGCAACAAATGATATTTATTATACCGTTGATGCGTTACGAGAGCGGGGAATCCAATTTATGCAAACCCCAGACACGTACTATGAACATATTGATGATCGCATTACTGCTCATCAGGAAGACGTGGCTCAACTCCATAAACGGCATATTCTCATTGATGGTGATGAAGAGACTGACGGGATTTTATTGCAGATATTTACGGAAACGGTTATTGGCCCGGTATTTTTCGAAATTATCCAACGCAAGGGTAACAACGGTTTTGGTGAGGGGAATTTTCAAGCGTTGTTTGAATCCATTGAGGAGGACCAACTGCGACGTGGAGTGATTTCTCATGACTAAAAGGATGCATTATCCATATCGAGAAGGTACCCATTCCAATCAGGCGCATGCAGACTTTCCAAGCAAAGGCATTTATGAGCGGGAAGTCGGGCGGGATGGGTTTTATGGCCCTGCGACGCATTTTCACCATCGTCATCCCCCCACTGCGTGGTCGGATTGGCAGGGTGAACTTCGCCCACGCGCGTTTGATTTGAATTTGGTTGAACAAACAACGCATCATTCGCCTTGGCATATCAAGGCCATATTGCATAATGACCAATGTAAAATCCGCTGGTGGCAGTTAGACCAATCGATGAATGCATTGGTGCGCAATGCTGATGGCGACGATTTATTGTTTGTCCATCAAGGTTCAGGGGCATTATTTAGTGACTATGGCCATCTAGATATTACGGCTGGCGATTATGTTGTTTTGCCTCGTTCAACAACTTGGCGCCTTGAAGTTGATATGCCATTGACCTTGTTAATGATCGAAAATACTGGTGGGCGCTACGGTCTACCAGATAAAGGCTTGATTGGGCGGCACGCGATTTTTGATCCTGCCGTGCTACGTGTTCCCGCAATTAACGAACGTTTTCAAGCGCAATACAGTGAGCACACCACGCGCGTGTTTGTAAAAAGGGGCGATACTGTCTCCACTATTACCTATCCATTTAATCCACTGGATGCGATTGGTTGGCACGGCGATCTCAGTGTTATCGCGCTTAATTGGCGCGATATAAGGCCAATCATGTCTCATCGTTATCATCTTCCTCCCTCGGCGCATACCACGTTTGTCGCTGATGGTTTTGTTATATGCACCTTTGTCCCACGCCCGGCTGAAACAGATGAAGGTGCGCTTAAGGTACCGTTTTATCATAACAATGATGATTATGATGAAGTCCTGTTCTATCACATGGGGCAATTTTTTAGTCGTGACCACATTAAACCGGGAATGATGACGTTTCATCCGGCAGGATTTACCCATGGACCTCACCCTAAAGCCTATCAAAAAGCGCAACAAACACCGCCGACATTTCTCGATGAAGTCGCGGTTATGATCGACACCCAAAATGCGCTTCGTTTTAGTGCTGAGGCGCGAAAAATAGAGCTCGCTGATTATGTGAATAGCTGGCAAGAGAGTTGAAACTGAATCGATTGATCAAGTAGGAGAACTTATGAAATTGGCAACGTTGCAGTCCCATCAACGCGATGGTCAACTTGTGGTGGTAAGCCGTGATTTATCTCAGTGCGTTGCGGTACCTGGGATTGCCAACACCATGCAATATGCTCTTGATCACTGGTTGCAAGTCGAACCAGATTTAAAAGAGGTGTATCTGGGATTATGTTCAGGGAAACGTGCTGATGCTAAGCCATTTAATCAAGCGTTATGCCATTCTCCCTTACCGCGTGCTTATCATTGGGCAGATGGATCTGCTTATGTTAATCATGTTGAATTGGTGCGTAAGGCGCGCGGAGCTCAAATGCCACCTAGCTTCTGGACCGATCCTCTAATGTATCAAGGGGGAAGTGACACTTTCCTAGCACCACATGCTGCAATTGAAGTAAGAACAGAACAGTGGGGATTAGATTTTGAAGCTGAAGTGGCTGTTATTACCGGGGATGTGTCAGTAGGGTGCAGTGCAAAAGAAGCAGCGCATTCGATCAAACTGGTGATGTTAGTTAACGATGTGTCTTTACGAAACCTTATACCTGGTGAATTAGCGAAAGGTTTTGGTTTTTATCAAGCTAAACCCTCTTCATCTTTCAGTCCGGTTGCCGTTACCTTGGATGAACTTGGTCCTGCATGGGATGGCACTAAGGTCGTTTTGCCTTTATTGAGTACTTACAACGGCCACTTATTTGGTCGACCCAATACTGGTGCTGATATGACGTTCAATTTCCCTCAACTGATTGCTCATGCTGCTAAAACACGCAGTTTAGTGGCAGGTACTATTATTGGTTCCGGTACGGTCTCTAATAAGCAACATCTAGACATGCCCACTGAAGTAGAAAAAGGTGGCGTTGGTTATTCTTGTATTGCGGAACGAAGAATGATCGAAATACTCAAATATGGTGAGGCGACAACGCAATTTATGCGCCATGGTGATGATATAAAAATTGAAATGTTCAATGCACAAGGTGAATCTATTTTTGGGGCGATTGAACAAACTGTTCACGTGGTAGGAGCCATTCCATGAGTGAGTTAACTTTATACAGTTACTGGCGTTCATCAGCATCTTATCGTGTGCGAATTGTGCTCAATCTCAAAGGGCTAGATTATGTACAGATGCCGATTAACATTTTAGGTGGCGCAACTGCCAAAAGTTTATTGAATTTCAAACAAATCAACCCAACCGAACTGGTTCCTGTGCTCATTGATGGTCCACTCGTACTCAATCAGAGTTTATCCATTATGCAATATTTGGATGAAACTTATCGCCAAGTTCCTTTGCTTCCCAACGATGTCGGTGAAAAATATCGTTTATTATCGATGGCGCAAGACATCACTTGTGATATCCATCCACTCAATAATTTGCGCGTCTTGCGCTACTTAGATTCAAACTTACGGGTGAGCCAAGATGAGAAAGGTGCGTGGTATCATCACTGGATTCAAGTGGGATTTGCCGCGTTAGAATCCCGTTTAAAGGAGACCGCAGGTAAGTACAGCTTTGGTGACGCTGTCACAATGTTGGACGCGTGTTTAGTTCCGCAAGTGTATAACGCGGAACGTTTTGATGTTGACCTTACACCTTATCCAATTATCCAGCGTATACAACAAGCGTTACGATCCGAACCTGCTTTTATAAAAGCATTGCCTGAAAATCAACCAGATGCGCGTCTTGTTTAGTATGAAGCGTGAAAAATAGCCCGATTATTCATAAGGTAAACACAAAACTCATGATTTCGACTCAATAAAGTGGCAGAATACCGACCACAGTGTTTTAAGGCTATCGATAGCCAGTTATTTGAGTGTCGTCATGTCTCTGCAGCAGTTAGTATCAGATTACGGATATATCGCCCTTGCCATTGGCACCTTCTTTGAAGGCGAAACCATTTTGGTGATTGGCGGCGTATTTGCCCACAAAGGGTTTTTGGATTTATTTTGGGTGATTGTCAGTGCCTTCTTGGGGACGCTATTTGGTGATCAATTGTATTATTTTATTGGTCGTATCAAAGGTCGTAGCTTTATCGAAAAACGACCAAAATGGCAGGCGAAATCAGAGCGTGTATTGACTCTACTCCATAAACACCAAGTGTGGCTTATCTTGGGGTTCCGCTTTCTTTACGGCATTCGAACGGTGACGCCATTTTTAATCGGCGCGAGTAATGTTCCACCAAAACGATTTATTGTTCTCAATATTATTGGTGCGTTAGTGTGGGCAATTGCAGTCGGCTCTTTAGGGTATGTCTTTGGTAATACAGTAGAAATTTTCTTACATAATATTAAACATTACGAGATGACCTTCTTTGCTGCATTATTGTTTTGCGCACTTGCTATTTGGTCATGGCGTCGTTGGAAGAGCAGCAAATAATAACGACGATACCCAAACGATTCCAAGAGGCACACATCAGAGCCTAGGCTTACGCGACTATATTTGCGTAGAAATAGTATCTTGAATGACACGGTATCATGACCGATGTTATGAAAAAGCGTGCAGGTGTTACCACTTGCGCGTTTTTGTATTTAAGTGGCCATAATCTATCAATCTCGACACTGTTATTGTAACGATAAATAGCGCTTCATATAAAAATTTGATGTACTGCACACCTCTAAAGGTGTAGCTCGTAAGGGGTACATTTTCTCATTTATTCATCATGCAAATTACAAACCCTTGATTACACTTATCTGTAGCGTCTAATAAGGGTGTAAGAATATATGAGTAACAGAAACCAACATGTGATAAATGAAGAAGTCACATTTGCTAAAGATTCAGAGTTAGTTTCTACAACCGACACTCGTGGCGTCATTACATACGCAAACGAAGAATTTTGTCAGGTGGCTGGATATACACTAGAAGAATTAGTGAACAAAAATCATAATGTAGTACGGCATCCCGACATGCCTAAAGAAGCCTTTAAGGATATGTGGGACCATTTGAAAACCGAGCAAAATTGGCGCGGCGCGGTTAAAAACCGTTGTAAAGATGGTCGGTATTACTGGGTCGATGCTTTTGTTACTCCCATCTATGAGCACGGGAAATTGGTCGGCTACCAGTCTGTTCGTCGCAACTTAACTCCAGCGATTCGTCAACGGGCAGAAACCGCTTACAAGAAGCTGATCGCGGGTAAACGGATTACGTCCCCTTTAGCGATGGGAGTCAGCGGTCGGTTAACATTGTCGGCGATCCTAAGCATTGTAGTTATTGCCCTGACGGTACTCTTTAATCCTTATATTTCAGTAATTCTTCCATTTCTATTTATTGCTTTATTTTATGGCGAAATTATTAAGCATGCTGGCTATAACGCTGAATTACAAAAAAACTACGATAGCATCTCACGTTATCTCTATTGTGATTTGCCAACCAATAATGCGGAATTTCATATTCGCATGCAAAAAGGTAAGGTCAAAACCATTATCGGTCGCACTTTAGATAGTGGACGTGAACTGTTGTCTAAAGTAAAACAGATGGAATCTTTGTCGAAGAACAGTCAAAAGGCCATTCAAATTCAAACCGAAGAGTTAGAAAAAATTTCAACGGCGGTTGAACAAATGGTAGCGACTATCCATGAAGTGGCGCGTAATAGTGCACAAACATCTGATCAGGTGCGTAATGCTTCAACATTGTGCCGAACAGTGATGAAAAATATCGATTCAACAGCAACGCGAGTCTCCTCCGTGGCGAGTGAAGTGAATAATTCCTCAGCGGCGACTGAGCTGTTAGCAGAAAAAATCGAACAAATCGGTTCGGTTATGAATGAGATTCAGGGCGTAGCAGAACAAACTAACTTGCTGGCGTTGAATGCGGCCATTGAAGCAGCGCGAGCTGGTGAGCAAGGGCGCGGATTTGCGGTGGTCGCTGATGAAGTTCGAGCGTTGAGTCAACGTACGCATAAAGCGACAGAGGGCATTCAATCTTCAATGAAAGATGTCGTCACTACATTAGCGACATTAAAAGAAACGATGCAAACTGGGGAGGCGGCCGCCACTCGATGTGTTGAAGATACTGAAAATACTAAATCAAGTGTCAGTGAACTGCGTGATGCGGTACAAGTTATTGATGATGCGGCTAACCAGATTTCTACCGCCGCAGAAGAGCAAAGTGTTGTTGCGAAAGAAATTAATGAAAACTTAACGACTATCAAAGATGCATCATCGCAAACCTTACACGATGCTACGACCGTGTATGATTTGGCTAATGATGTGCAGAAAAAAGCCGATATGCTGGCTAACTTGGGTATGTCATTTAAAGCTTAATCAAGGGGAGTATGGTGCTCCTCTTTGGGTAATATATTTTCAAGTAGGGCGTCCTCCAAAGCGTGTATCACGCTGTCATGGCGGGCGTCCTGATTTTTTATTAGGTATAGAGTTGAGTTTCTTAACATTTGTTGATCATCGAAAATAGGGCATAGGGTGCCATTGTCCAAATATTGATGAATTTCACTGATGGGAATCCAACCATACCCAAGTTGATTAATGATGGCGTCGACCGCTGAAGAAAGGGACGTGAAAAACCATGAGTCTTGATAACGATTATCTTCATCATTAGGCTGCTGATGATATTTATCGACAACCTGAATCATAGGGACACATTTTAATTTCGCTTCTCTTAAGTGAGAAGGTACTTGAAAAATAGGGTGTTCTTTATGTGCGACAGGTATCACTTCAACCGTCATCACCGCTGACTTGGTCACGGATAGATTCTCGGGAGCACTAATGATGTATAAATCGTCATTACCCTGATTAAGTAGCATCATACCTTCATCACGAACGGTTTCTTTCACATGCACATGAGTATTAGGAAACGCCAGATTAAAGCGTTTTAAACCATTAAACAGATCGCTTTTAGGGAATAGACTATCAACAACTAAGCTGATGACGGCACGCTCACCTTGTGTGAGTGCTTCTGCGCGTGCCTCTAAATCCCGCCACTGATCCAGAATAAATACGGCCTGCTCTAACAGGATTCGTCCTTGCTCAGTAAGAACGAGTTTACGTCCTTTCAAATTTAAAATTTCAATCCCCAACCGCTGTTGCAGTTGTGATAGCTGGTAGCTAATGGCCGGTTGGCTTTTGAATGTCTGCTCAGCAGCTTTTGCAATACTGCCTTGCTCTACGACAGAGCGCAATACCTGCCATTGTTCGAGAGTGGTTTTTAACATATAAAATTTTTTAAAGTTATTATTCAAACATTACGAATTTTATATCTAATAATTTGATGTATAGTGATCAGCAACACAAAAATGAAACGAAATAATGAGGGATTTGATATGTTCGACATTAATGATTTAAGCGGTATCGTTGGTAAACACCTTGTCTACACTTATGACAACGGTTGGAACTATGAATTCTATTTCAAAAATGAAACCACAGCTGATTACCGTATTCACAGTGGTATCGTTGGTAACCGTTGGGTGAAAGATCAACGTGTTTACTTGGTTCGCGTTGCACAAGACGTATACAAAGTGTCTTGGACTGAACCTACTGGTACTGATGTAAGCTTGATTGCTAACTTAGCTGATAAAGTATTTCACGGTACTATTTTCTTCCCACGTTGGGTAATCAACGATCCTAAGAAAACCGTATGTTTCCAAAACGAACACATTGAACAAATGGAAGCTTACCGTGCAGAAGGTCCTACATACCCAACTGAAGTGATTGATGAATTTGCGAAAATCACATTCGTACGTGATGCAGGCCGTGATAACGAAGAAGTGATCAACTGCCCAGCAAGTGAATTACCAGCAAACTTCCCAGAAAACTTAAAATAAGTTGAGGCTTGCTAACTCGATAGCGGTGATTTTATGTTGAGAATATGAGCTGTCGAGAATATAAGCTTTGCTGATTATGATAAGCGTCAGAGTGTTACTCTGGCGCTTTTGTTTTATTGGTGAATCGATCATTATAAAAATTGTGCTGGGTCATCACTGAAGATCGCATCAACTTGATCGAGAAGGGGAAAGTCCGAACCATCATTAACGGTATAACACCAGATCTGCCTGCCGGTCTGTTTGAGCTTATCTACGTGTTGCTGACGCAGTCTTTGGTAATTGGTGTGACAACTGAAAGCGTCGATTTCATCGAGAAGTGCGATATCGTGACGGGTGATACGACTGGTTAAAACGCCAAGAGGATAATTAGATAATTGCTGGTGCAACTCACGCATAATGGCGTGACTGAAACTTGAAAGTAGCAATTTACAGTGAGTTAAGTTGGCGCTAGCCAATTGGGCTTTGAGTAACTTAACCACGAGATTGACATCATGGTGCCGGTCAACCTTTACTTCTATATTTAAATTAAGATGGTGTTGATTGGCCATCTGTAACAACTCGCTGAGTGTTAATAAAGGCTCACCTGTAAACTGAGGAGCAAACCAGTATCCAAAATCATGCTGTGTTAGCTCTGCAAAGGTATGGCGATCAATTCTTCCCCGACCGTCACTACAGCGATTAATGGTGTGATCGTGACAGACAACCAAGATGTTATCTTTTGTCGGCTGCACATCGACCTCAACCCAATTTAACCCTAAATCAATCGCAGCCTGAATACTCACACGAGTATTTTCTGGATAGTGGGCCGCAACGCCGCGATGGCCGACGATTGTCAGTGCCATACACACTCCTTAACCTATGAAATTGTCCGTATTAATAGCGTAGTTTACGCATAAATCTTAAGAAATATAGTCGCTTATACATCAATTTATTAAATGACGATAGTTGAGATTTATAAATGGAGAACTGCACGATATTGGTGCAGTTATATAGTGTATATGACCAACTTTGAGGCTAAATGTTTATATCATCCACTATTATAATGAAATTATGCGGTATTTTATTGGTATAGATTTTGCTGAAAAGAGTATGATGAATCCAATGGATTGTATAAGGATGAGTGACAATGAAAATAGGTATTATTGGTGCGGGCGCAGTTGGCGTAGGTATTTGTAATTACTTATTAACGTTAGGCAGTGTGAGTGAATTAGTATTATTAGATCAGGATTTGGCTCGTGCAGAAGGGGAAGTGTTTGATTTTCGCCACACCGCGGCGCTAACGTTCACAAAAAATACCCGTATTACGCCAAGTGATGACTATATGGATCTACTAGACGCAAATATTGTAGTCATTACTGCCGGAGCTCAGATCAAACAAGGCCAGAGCCGTATGGATTTGGCTGAAATTAACAGCAATATTGGGGTAGCTATTGCCAAGAAAGTCGAGCGTGTCGCGCCTAACGCCATTATTATTGTGGTAACTAATCCTTGTGACATTGTCACACATAGTATCGTTGCGAATACAGGATACACGCCCAGTAAAGTGATATCAGCGGGGTGTGTTGTCGATACGGCTAGATTAATGACAATCGTGGCGCAGCGTATTAACCTCGATCCGAAAAACGTATTTGGTTATGTCTTAGGTGAGCATGGCAGCCACTGTTTTACGCCGAAAAGCTTGATCAGTATTGCCGGTCAGCCTGCCGATTATTACTGTGATGCGAATGGTATTCCCCGTATTGATGCCGATGAGTTACTCGAGTCGGTTCGTCAGGCTGGATTTGAGATTTTTAAACGCAAAAATAATACCACGCACGGTATTGCCGCTTCGGTATTTCGTATAATCCAGGCAATTGTGATTAACGAACACTCTGTATTACCGGTTGGCACTTTGCTGCGTGGAGAATACGGATTGGATAATGTGGTAATGAGTTTACCCGTTGTTATTGGTAAAAACGGCGTAGAGAAAATACTCATTCACCCGTTTAGCGATGAAGAGCGCCAAATTATGGGGCAAATTGCCGACGAAATGCGCAGTAGCATGGCTCAGGTAGCAAAGGAAACGGGATTAAGTCTGTAAATCAAGCTGGGATAAAAATAGGGAAGGTTGAACACCTTCCCCGACATTTTTGCGTCTAAACTTGTTTTTGTTATATTTTGTTACTCAATAATTTAGCGTATTAAAGTAATGGGTTATCGGTCTGTTTGGGATAGATAAATTTGCTCGTGTCGAATCCCGCTTTTTGAGCAATCTCAAGCGCATGATCGAGCTTGTCTTTACTAATGGTTTTGGTACGAGACAACATCCAGAAATAGTCTTTATTGTAACTGGTCACAAGGGCTAGCGAGTAATCATCGGCAAGATAGAAGACCACGTAACTGCCATAGAAAGGACCAAAGAAAGAGACCTTAAGATGGGCAATGTCACTGGTGGTGACAAACTTGGCTTTCCCTACTGCTTGCGCCCACTGTTTTTCCTCAGTGTTCCAACCACGGTTAACCACACTCACGGTACCATCACTTTTTAAACGGTAAGTGGCTTGAATGTTACTCAAGCCGCGTTCAAAACTATGGTCTAAGCGTGCTATTTCATACCATGTACCGAGGTATTTGTTTAGGTCAAAGTTCGTCACGGGCTCAATATTATCTGGTTTCCCAGTGCATCCCCCAAGTATTACTGTCACTAATAATAGGGCGGCCATACGTTTTAATAACTGCATAATATCAACTCCTTTTTTACCCATTATTAACGTCATTGCTGCGTTTGCCAACAGTCGTGCTGTAAAGTACGTGAATTTATTGTGGTTACTACTAAAAGACGATAAAATTCGAAACAATGTTGATAATGAGAGTGTTTATCAATAACATGTCCGAATTCCTCACGCGGTAATTGATAACAAATGATGAAAATGATGAAACCTAGCTTAGTCCTGATTTCTTTGGCAGCGGCGATGCCTGTCTTTGCGAATTCCCTTGAGGACGCCAAATCAATCGAACACAACACCAATGTGTCTTCTGCGGTTAGCCAAAAGAAAGTGGATAAAAGTGCGCAAGCTTCTATTGAATTACGCGCTGAAGTCGAACACTTAAAAGAAGAAACAAAAAATCTTGAAGTGTATCGTGACCACTTAAAAGGCTTGGTAAGCAGTCAACATGACGAGATGAACAGCTTGAATGACCAAATTGCTGAGATCAAAACCACTCGTCAGGGCATAGTGCCACTCATGTACGATATGTTAGATGGTTTAGACGCTCTAATTAAACAAGATAAACCGGTTCGTCTTGAAACTCGTCAACAACGTCTTGCAAAACTCAAAGCATTGATGCCTCGTGCAGATGTATCTGATGCTGAAAAATTCCGTCGTATTCTTGAAGCGTATCAAATCGAGATGGACTACGGCACCAAACTTGGTACCTACCAAGGACGTATTGCTCTTTCACAAGATCAACAAGTCGAAGCGGATGTCCTGTATTTAGGCCTCGTGTCACTTGTAGCTCGTAACTTAAGCCAAACTCGTTACTGGAGTTGGAATGCGAAGCAAAACCAGTGGCAAGAATTAGATAGTGGTGAAAAAGAGAGCATTGATAGAGCATTTAAATTGGCCAACCAAGAAATTGCACCATCATTCTTAACGCTCCCGGTATCACTGACTAAAGCGGAGGCCAAATAACATGATCTCATTGAAAAAACTCGCAACAGCGGCTGCCGTGACTTTCGCCCTTTCAGGCACAGCATTACCAAGTTATGCCGCGGGTGATTTAACTACTAAAGCGCGCAGTGAAAATCAACAGCAGGCAGCGCACGACCGTTCCCGTGAAAACGATTTTAAAGCTCAAGAACGTTTATTGCGCAAGCAAAAAGCGGAGTTGACTGCACGCCGTGATGCGTTGCAAAAAGAAGCAGACCAACTTTCAGCGACCTTCAGTAAAAACGAAGATCAGCTAGCACGTCTTGAAGAAAAACTGCGTTTAGAAACTGGCTCGCTTGGCGAAATATTTGGCGTTGTGCGCCAAAATGCGAAAGAGCTGAAAAGTCATCTCGATGACTCAGTGACTGGTGCAGATGCGCAAAAATTTGCACCTGTTGTCGATGATATTGTCGCCGCCAAATCATTACCATCCATGAAACAGTTGGTGGGTTTATGGCATGCAATGGAAGAGCAGGTTAAGGCTAGCGGCCATATTGCACCAGTGAGCATTAACTACATCAATGGTGATGGTAAAACTGTTCAAGAAAAAGCGGTACGCCTCGGTACCTTTGGCTTGGTGACTGAGCAAGGTTACGTCAACTGGAATAACAAACGTAAAGATGCGATTGCTTATGATCGTCAACCAGCAGATGGACCAACATTATCGTCATTAAATAGCGTGTTACAGGGTGACGTTGATGATGTCGTACTAGACCCATCGCACGGCACATTGACACAACAGTTAGCATTAGAGCCAACACTGACTGATCGCTTAGAAGCGGGTGGTGCGGTAGGTAACATCATCATTGCATTATTGGTGATTGGCTTGATTATCGCTGGGTACCGCGGTGTCGTGTTGGCGATTGCACGTAAACAAATCAAACAGCAATTGAAAGATCCTAGTAATAAAACGGACAACCCACTTGGTCGTGTTCTGGCTGTTTACAGCAAAGAGAAAAACCTTACTGTTGAAGCGTTAGAGCTGCGTTTACTTGAAGCGGTTGTGGATGAGCAAACTCATTTGGAACGTGGTTTATCCATGCTTAAATTGTTGGCCGCGCTTGCACCAATGCTAGGTCTACTCGGTACGGTTACCGGTATGATTGAAACCTTCCAAGTGATCACGCAATTTGGTAACGGCGACCCTAAAGTGATGGCGGGCGGTATTTCGATGGCGCTTGTCACCACGGTGCTTGGTTTGGTGGCGGCAATGCCATTATTACTAAGCCACAACGTATTGAGTTCTCAAGCTGAAAGCATCCGCAATATCCTAGAAAAACAAGGTATTGGCTTGGTGGCTGAACAAGCTGAAAAAGAAAGTAACGCTAAGCAAGTTGCCACAGCGTAAGGATTTAACATGATTCATGCAGACTGGTTTTTTGCACTAAAGAACGCCATGTTACCGATCTCTGATTTTATGAATCAGGGTGGGGCGGTGCTTTGGTGGCTGGCTGCTGTTGTGGCGATTAGTTGGCTGTTAGTGATTGAGCGCGTGTTGTACATCGTGCTCAGTTTTCCTAAACAGAGCCAACATTGGATTGAACAATGGCAAGCTCGCCGAGATCATAGCTCTTGGTACGCGCAAGCAATTAAGCAAGGCTGGTTAAGCCAAGCACACGATGAGTTAATGAAAAACCTTAACTTTATCAAAGTACTCGTATCTATTTGTCCCATGCTTGGTTTACTTGGCACCGTAACCGGAATGATCTCTGTGTTCGATGTGATGGCGACGATGGGCAGTAGTGATCCTAAATTAATGGCATCTGGTATTTCGCTCGCAACCTTGCCCACCATGGCGGGAATGGTTGCCGCATTAGCGGGGATGTTTGCACATTCACGTTTAGCAAAAAAATGCCAACTCTCTGAAATAAAATTAGAAAAAGCTTTAAGGAGTCAACGATGAGACTCGGTCGACGTCAGTCAAAACAAGAAGAGGCGCAGATTGACCTTACTTCAATGTTGGATATTGTGTTCATCATGTTGATCTTCTTTATTGTAACTAGCTCATTTGTAAAAGAATCGGGTGTGGAAGTAAATCGTCCTACTGCCTCGCATGTCACGAGCCAGAAGAACGCAGGAATCTTTGTTGCTATTACTGCTGCAAACGACATTTATATTGATAAACAGAATGTAGATGTTGAGCGCGTTCAAGCAAGACTCGAACACTTGCGTACTGAGCAGCCAAAAGCGTCATTAGTCATTCAGGCTGATGAACATGCATATAACGGCACGGTTGTTAAAGTGATGGATGCAGCCAAAGGGGCAGGTATCAAAAATATTGCATTGGCAGCGGAGAAACGCTGATGCGCCGATTATTGATAGCCACTCCAATCGCGTTGGCCGTCTCTTTTATGCTGTTTGCATTTATGGCTTGGATGATCGACAACGGTTCTCATCGAGCGCCGAAAAAAACCGAGCCAGTGCGGTTTGATATGGTAATGATGGAGCAAGATCACGATGTGCAGCGTCGTCATCGTGCGGTGCCACCAAAGCCAGAAACGCCGCAGCAGCCAGAAAAAACGCTGACTCAACATCATCAAGCGACAACGCAGCAAGTCACGCAAAACGTTCAGGCGGCGAAAGTGCCTTCGTTGGGTTTGGATACCGGCATTAAAGGTATTGCCATTAAAGCGCCATCGTTTGGTGATTTGGGTACCAACCAACAAGCAATGCCACTGTATCGCGTGCAACCACAATATCCCGTGCGCGCACTGAAACGTGGTATTGAAGGTTTCGTGATTATGAAATTTACTATCGACGAAAGCGGTCATCCGACTGATATTGAAGTGGTAAAAGCGAATCCGCGCCATATGTTTGAACGGGAAGCAAGACGAGCACTAAGAAGCTGGAAATACCAGCCTAAGGTGGCTGACGGTAAAGCTGTCACTCAGCCAGGGCAAACCGTTAAATTGGAGTTTAAATTAGCCAAATGATTAAACAATTTATGACTTGTCTAATGCTCTTAGGGGTGACTTCAGTAGCCAGTGCCGCTGAACTGAGCCAATATGCCTCCTCTAAAGCGATGAAAGCGAATGAGTTGGCGAAAGATGGTAAGTATGACCAAGCGATTACGTTATTGAAAGATCATATGCCGACACGTGGCTATGATTTGGCGTATTTTGAACGTATGCTCGGCGTGTTCTACTGGCAAAGTGAGAAAATCAAACCGGCGATTCAAGAGCTAACGAAAGCGGTCGAGAGTAACGAGTTAAAAGACGATTCGGCATGGAGTACGCGGCGTATGCTTGCCGATCTGCTTTTGATGGATAAACAGTATAAGACTGCGTTACCGCACTATTATGTGTTAGCGAAAACACTGCCAAAAACCGAGAAAGGTGACAAAATTTGGTTGCGTATTAGCCAAGTGCATTACCAACTCGGTCAGTGGAAACAAGTGCTTACCGCCATGCAGCGTTATGAATCTTATCACTTACCAGATAAAGTCGGCCCGTTATCAGTAAAAGTAGGGGCGCAACTGCAATTGGAGCAGTGGAATGCGGCAATTCCGACACTCAAACGTTTGATTACTATCGAGCCCAACCAGAAAAACTGGTGGATGCAGTTAGTGAGCCTAGAGATGCGCGTGAATAAACGTAAAGATGCGCTCGATACGTTGGCATTGGCACGTTTACAAGGGTTGGATCTCGGTAAACAAGATTTGCATTTACTGGCTCAGCTCTATGCTCAAGCAGGTGTGCCTGAAAGAGCGGCACAAGTGATGCAACGCATTAAAGGCTTGAATTCCGACGTACAGTTAGTGACTGAGCAAGCCATTTATTGGCAGCGTGCTAAAGAGTGGAATGATGCGATTAAAACGTGGAAACTGGCTGCTCAATTAGATGGTAAGTACCACTGGAATGTTGCCCAGCTACTTTCTCAGCAAGGCGATTATAGTGAAGCGTTAGCAGAGCTTGATCGTGTGAAAGATCCAAAACGCAAAGCTGATGTTGCTCTTGCTCGTACCCGTGCATTGTATAAGTTAAACCGCTTGGATCATGCACTCAGTCAGGCAAAAACAGCGAATCGCATCGAACCGTCGGCAGAAGCGAAAAGTTGGATAAAATATCTGACTCAATTGAAGCAAGTGCAAAAAAGTCGCGCATCCTAACTGAAAAACGCGTTAATGGAATAGGGTAGCTTCTGGCTACCCTTATTTACCTTTCCCTGTTACCTAAGACGTTTATTATGGCCTTCCAACTATTTTCTATCATCGATCCTCGCTTTGAACTACTGTTCGAAAAAGCGCGATCAGTAACTCCATATCTTGATGGTAAAATCTGCAGTCCTGACAATAATGTCTTACTAAGCAGTCCTCAAAAACAGCCAGAAATAAGCGCATGGATCAAAGAACTCTATCAGGCTCTTGAGAGAAATCATCCTGAGGCCGGCAGCAGTTATTGGTTAACCAGAACGTGGGAAATCTTGTGTTGGCAGCCTATCTTTTTAAGTTTCATTGCGGTTTATGATTATGAACTCAATGCAGTGCCACCAATCAGCCAAATAGCGCAATACCGCGATGATACCTTTGTCACAGGTTACAGTTTTAAAAATGGCCAGTGGAAAACAAGCGATCATCAAGGCTTAATCCGCCATTGTGCACATGAACTTAATGTGCTGTTTGAGGGGTACCGTGAAGCGATGAGTGACTGGACCCGAATTCGTCCTGGTTTTACGCGTCACTTAATTGTTGATGCTATTTTGACGAACGTTGCTCGTTTGCGTGCGACCATCGATAACTTCAGCGATGATGACGTGATTCAAGAAGCGACTTATTGGCTGGAAGCGCTTGATCTACCGCTTAAACACCTTGATGTTTATAAACGCAAAGAAGGCACGGGCACACTGAGGATGGTGCGAGCGAGTTGCTGCCAAGATTATCGTCGTGATGGTGGGCATGTTTGTTGTAATTGCCCGGGTAAAGCGAGAAATAAATCGTTAGAACCGTATCATCACGTCGCATAACCTCCTTTAAGCAGCAGATACCTAGTATCTGCTGTTTTTCTATCATCGATAGATTGTTTTACATCGTTGTATTCAATTGCAGTAATCAGTTTTTTCAATTTGTTGTTTGTCATATTAGCCGTTATCTTGGTGATTATTATCAGTCATTTAATGAGTGTTACGTAACGTTATAGGGAGAGGAGCTATGGGGCAAATCACTAAAACAGCGTTAGTTGTTGAAGGCGGTGCCATGCGTGGTATTTTCGCCAGTGGTGTATTGGATGCTTTCATGGAGCAAGACTACCAGCCATTTGATCTGGCAATCGGTGTTTCTGCGGGGGCTTCAAATTTGGTCGGGTACTTAGCTCATCAACCTAAACGCAGTTTTGAAGTGATTACACGCCTAGCGACGAGCGCAGAATTTTTTAATTTACGCCGCTTTATTCATGGTGGCGATTTAGTCGATGTTCGTTGGCTAATCGATGCATCGAATCAACAATACCCGGTAGATACGCAGACGCTGTTTGATCACACTGAATTTTTGGCTGCGGCAACCAATGTTAATACGGGTCATGCTGATTATTACCGAATTAACTCAGACAATTTGGCTGATGTATTAGAAGCGACTCAGGCGCTGCCTATCGTGTATCGCCATACTCCTTGTTTCGCTGGAGATTGCTATACCGATGGTGGTGTCGCCGATTCTATTCCTGTACGTGAAGCGTATCGGCGTGGCGCGCGTGACATAACCGTAATTTTGTCGCACCCTGCCGATTACACGATGGGTAAGACCAAAAATGGTTGGTTGTTGCGACGTTTATTATCACGTCACCCCAAACTTGCTGATTCGTTGATGCATCGCGCTGAAAATTACAATGCATCGTTGGAGTTTATCCATCACCCACCAAAAGATGCCACTGTTCATGTGATCGCTCCTCCGAGCCATTTTGCGGTAAAACGCCTCACCATGAAAAAGCCAATTTTGGACGAAGGTTATCGAATGGGAGTTGTGGCTGGCCGAAATTGGCTCAGCCAAATTGTTGCTACTGAATAATCAATTGTTCGAGTGTTCTCTCAAGTTGAGTGCAAGCGACTCGATGTTACGCTGACTTTTCTGAGGTATGCCGGGAGACGGCCTCTTATCATTTAGTGTGCGACCGTATGCTTTGTAACATTCCTGTATTTGTATCAACAGATCAGGGAATACATTATGAGTTACAACGTCACTATATTTGCAACAAGCGTTATCATACTCTCTCCAGTCCTTATTAGTGCTCATGCGCTTACTCTAGATGTCCCTAAATTGACGTTAGCCAAAGAGTATCAATCTGGGCTGGCGCTACGAGATTATTGGGTCAGTGAAAAATACGATGGGATTCGCGCTTTATGGACAGGATCTGAGTTAGTGACTCGTTCTGGCAAGGTGATTCATGCCCCCAAGTGGTTTACGGACTCGATGCCGCCTGATCATCGCGTGGAAGGTGAACTTTGGGCGGGCCGTGGCCAATTCAATCAAGTGCAAAAAACCGTATTAGATGAACATCCCGATGATCAGGCATGGAAAAACATTCGCTGGATGGTGTTTGATTTACCAGCACACGCGGGAGATTACACAATGCGTTATGCCGTGCTCAATCACTGGGTGCATTCTTTAAATAAACCGTTTGTTCAAGTTGTTGGCTATCGCACGTTTCAAGATGAGCAGGCACTGCGTGCATATCATCATAGTGTTGAACACAATGGAGCGGAAGGAGTGATGTTACGCCGGATTCGAGATTCCTATCAAATTGGGCGCAGTGAGAGTTTGTTGAAGCTGAAAAGTTATCAAGATGCAGAAGCGGTAGTGATTGGTTATAAGAAAGGTAACGGGCGGTTACGTGGCAAAGTAGGCGCATTGCGTGTGCGCAATGAAGCCGGGCACTTATTTTATATTGGCAGCGGTTTGACCGATGCTGAGCGAGAGTCGCCACCGGCTGTAGGAGCAACCATCACTTATCGGTATAACGGTGAGACCAGTACGGGTAAACCGCGTTTTGCACGCTTTATGCGAGAACGACGAGATATAGAGTAGTAGTGCTATCGTTGTGCTCACTATAAAGCATAAGGTTCGAGGCAAAAGTCTATTTGTATCAATCTATTTTTCTTAGATAGGAGTAGTATGGAAACGATTTCTCTTTCACGTCTAGTATAAGTTTTAACGTTTATGACTCAATCTCATTCACAATTCCAAACGGTGCTTGGAAAGAAAGGCATGCTGTTCTTTCTGGTCATCATCAGCGCGTTTCCTCCGCTTTCGATGGATCTTTATCTTCCTGCATTACCTGAAATGATTCATGTATTTAATACCACGCAAGCCATGGTTAACTTCACATTAAGCTGCTATTTCGTTACCTACGCGGTTGGGCTATTAATTTGGGGCCCGCTGAGCGAAAAGTTTGGCCGTAAGCCTATATTGCTCGTGGGCATTGCAGGTTATATGGTTGCGAGCATGTGTTGCTCCATGGCGGGGAATATTGAACAGTTGATCGGCGCGCGGGTGTTACAAGCCTTCTTTGGTAGTGCGATTACCGTGGTTTCCACCGCGATTGTTAAAGATTTATACGATGGGCGTGAGCGTGAAAAAGTAATGGCGACGATTATGTCTCTGGTTACGATCGCCCCAATGGTTGCGCCAGTGCTTGGGGCGCTGATTTTAAAATTTGCTTCATGGCGCATTGTTTTTGTGGCTCTAACACTGTTTGGTGCATTTGCCGGTGTATTAACGTTGTTGTATCGCGAAACGTTACGCAGCCGTTATCAGGGATCGATTTTTTATTCTTGGGGACGTTTAGGCGTGGTGATTAAAAATTACCGATTCTTTATTTTGTTAGTGATTTTCTCGATTACGCCAATGGCGATGATGGCATTTTTAGCTGCCGGTTCGTATATCTACATTACAGGGTTTGGTCTATCCGAGCAGCAATTTAGCTACATATTCGCTTTTAACGCATTGTGCGCTTCGTTCGGACCAACTATTTATATTAAATTATCACGCCGCATTAAGGTTAAGAACCTAATTACCGGGAGTTTTATTCTTCTCTCTGCGACTGGAATATTCACTTTGTTGGTTGGTGGCTTATCGCCATTTATTTTCGCATTGGGGGCAGCATCAGCAACTTTATCTGTCATTGTGGTGCGCGTACCGGGTATGAACTTAATGCTGGATCAGCAAGATCAAGATACGGGCTCTGCCGTCGCTTTAATTCAATTTTTTGGCATGATCTCTGGTTCTCTAGGGATGGTGTTGGTGTCGATTTACCCTCATTCGCTGATTACTAACTTGGGTACGATTCAACTGGTGGTTGGCGTAGTGGGGCTAGTGATGTGGTTAGCCACGCGCAATCGCTCGTTTGTTACCGATAAATTGCCCAAGTGATCTTAGGCAGTTTATTCAGTCCGAAAGTGGTTATTTGAGTGGAAAGCGTTTGAACTCTGGGGTGGCTTCAAAATGATTCGCGATGGCATTAATGGTTGGGTAATCACTGGCTTTAATCACATCAGGAATCATTAATTGAATAAAACTCCAAATAACGGTGCTCGTGATTGACACTTGATCCGCTTTTTCGGACAGGGGACGATTGCTCAATGCAATTTCCCATTCATGACACGCTGCATTTAACTGCTTGGTCACTCTCTCAATCCAAGGCTGATGTTGTTTTTCATCTGGGCGTAACTTATGTTCGTAAACGTTTTGTACAGCTTTTTCGCTAGCCGCAAGAATGAGTCCCAGAATACTCAGATCGCTCGCAAGCTTAGCTGGATCAGATGGCATTAAGGCATGGGAATCGTCAGCCAAAGATTCAAAATAATTGAGAATCAGTGTGGAATCTAACAAACGAGTTCCATCATCAAAAACGAGTGTTGGTGCTTTAACCACTGGGTTATATTCGGAAAAGCGCGCAAAATCACCAAATACTGAAAGTGGTAGACTTTCGAATTCAATCTCATACATGGCGAGGGAAACGGCGACTCGTCTGACAAAAGGTGAATCCATCATACCTATAAGTTTCATAAACTATCCTTGCCTAAATGATAAATAAAAAGAATGAGTTAGAGCCTAATACTCCTAGATAACCAACTTAATATAGCGAATCAACAGTGTCACGTTTTATTCAGTTGGCTGTATCGTAACCAGGTAAATACTGTAATTTTACGTTTTTGAAGAAGAATGCACCACTGATTCCCCAATACTACGGGTTTTTAAAAATACGAAATTCTTATATTATTTAACTTATTGGTTTTTTGTACTGTTTTTTCTTTATTTTTAACACTTATTAACAATATCGAATAAATCGTTTGAAGGCTCTTTCTTAGCGTAGCGATCTGTTTTAGTATTTCTGCATTAAGTCATGGACATCCAATCTAACGCCTGCCCACACTTAATCGCACAACATCTTTTTATCACATTATTTAGTAGGAAATTATAATGGCGGCTTTTGGTAGCGTGTTTATGCCTAAGATGGCATTAGCAACATTCGAGGATAATAAATGGTCTGATTCGCAGATCGTACCTTCTGACAGTATTTCTCTGCATCCAGGTGCTCACGTCTTACACTATTCAAGCACTTGTTTTGAAGGCCTGAAAGCATTCCGCCACGAAGACGGTAGCGTCCACGTATTTCGAATGGACCAAAATATTGAACGTTTTGCTCAAAGTAGCAGACTTCTTGCTCTACCAGAGATCAATAAAGTTCAACTAGAACAGATGATCAAAGACATCGTTGCTGAATTTGCGGCAGATGTACCTGAAGGCCCTGGTTCTATGTACATTCGTCCAACTCACATTGGTACTGAAGCACAAATTGGTAAAGCAGCATCTGCATCCAATAGCTCAATGCAGTATGTATTACTGTCTCCTGTTGGTGATTATTTCGCTGGTGGTGCACACGCACTTCGTTTATTGCTTGACGAAGAAGGTCAGCGCTGTGCATCTCACATGGGTATGATCAAAAGTGGTGGTAACTACGCGAGTGCGTTGCGCCCAACAATTGAAGCAAAAGAAAAATATCAAGCGGATCAAATCCTGTTCTGTCCAAATGGTTACATTACAGAAACTGGCGCCGCTAACTTCCTATTGGTTGATGGTAACGAAATCATCACTAAAGCGCTGGATTCAAGCTTCTTACACGGCGTAACTCGTTCAAGTATTCTTACTCTTGCTAAAGATCTTGGTATGACTGTCTCTGAACGTGAAGTATCGACTGAAGAACTACTAGAACGTGCAGCAAAACCAGGTGTTGAAGCCATGCTTTCTGGCACTGCAGCTGTACTTACTTCCGTTGGTACTTTCATCTACAACGGTAAAGATTACAAAGTTGGTAATGGCGACATTGGCCCAATGGCAACAAAATTGCGTAATGCACTGAACGATATTCAGTGGGGTCGAGCACCCGATACTCATAATTGGTTAACTAAAATTGCTTAATATGTAATTTTATTACCTATGAATATAAACCAGTGCTTCGGCGCTGGTTTTTTTGTTTTAAAGAGGCCTAATGATAATTACTTATCCGACCATACCATCTAATGATGACTTTGAAATATTGAAACAAGGCCTTAACGGCTTTAATGAAATGCATACGGGCCATTTAGAGAAAGAGACAATTGCCTCGTTTATTAAAAATGATAACCAACAGATAGTTGGGGGAGTTTTAGGTGAAATAAAATGGGGATGGTTACATGTCCATGGTTTGTGGGTGGCTCCAAATTATCAGGCTAAGGGATATGGAACGCAGCTACTCAAAACATTGGAAGATTATGCGGTAGAGAAAGGCATACCTAGATTTCGTTTAGAAACTACGTCTTTTCAAGCGTTACCATTTTACCAAAAGCTTGGGTATGACATATTTGGTGAACTGAGTGATTTACCTCCTGGCTATGTGAGCTACTTTTTACAAAAACGAATATAAACAATAGCTTATTTACATTAATTGTGAGCGTGAATGCTATATTCGTCATGGGAATGACGACACTTATTTGGTATAACTATATGCAACAGTTATAGTTTTATGTCTATTGTTCGTTTGCGGAAGGGCGGTAGCGTGTGAAAATATCTATAACTGTATATGTATACAGTTATAGATATTTTTACTGTGGATAGATTATAAAGACATGTTCTGTTCTTTTCTGCCTTGTGGATAAAGCAAACGAGTAAACCACGAGATATCAGGAAGTTAAATTGTCCACAGGGGGAGGGTGAGGGAGATTATACAGAACCTTTCCCAAAGAATGGTTCAGTATAATAACTGTTAAGTTGCAAGGGAGAATTTATGTCTATCGATCTTTCTTCAAATAGAATTAAAGGTAAGTTTGATAGCTTAAAGCATAGTCAATCATATAAAGATACAAAAACACTTGAAGCTAAAGGCGCGAGTATAGTTCAAGCGTTAAACAAAGAAAGAGCTAGTTCACTGTTTGGTAGCGAATCATTGCGCATTAGATGTGTTGAATTTTTCAGAGATGTTGAAGACTGGAAATACGGTATGGAGAAAGGTTGCCGAGGTAGTTACTACACCAGATACTTTGATGAAATCACACCTTCAAAGGCATGGGATGTTCTTGACCGAGTTTCAGAACAATTTAACCGTGACCCCAATGATACTTATGCTCTTCTCAAAATTTTAAATGAAGTCAAAGGTATGGGGAATGTTCGACTTAATCAAAACAACGACCATGCTAGCCAAAAAGTCGCGTCTTCATTTCTACGAATCATGTACCCTGAAAAATTCGGTGTTGTTGATTGGCGTGTTGCTAGCGTAATAAATAATGAAAGTGGCTCACGGGAAAAACTAAAAAACAAATATAACAAAATCTATGCTAGTGAAGCATCGGAACTTATTGACTTTTATCGTGAAAAAGGTAGGGCTGTAGGGATGAGGGCTGCTGACGTGGAAATGACAATTTTTTCTATTTCGTTGGAAGTATGGCCAGAAAAAACAACTTAACAAACAATTTAAGAGGGATTCCCAACGCTTGGCATTTTTGGTTTTACCTCAATTTTAGTGTTTATGGCACAATACTTTAGGTTTGGGTGGTAGCGTTGCTCACCCCTTAATTGGGCGTTAAAAAGCTGCAATGAAACAAAGCAAATTTAATAGGTTGGGTTCTGTAATCGCTGAGATATTCGAGTCAGTTTTAGCATCTGTTTTGTTGCTTGTTTCTGCTTTCTTTGGTGTAAGCCGTTTGAATTTATCGCAGGGCTAATATCGCCATTCAACATAAGAGCCAACTTAGCAACATCAAGTGGCAATTAGCTGTTCGTTACTTCAGTGAGAGGCAAGTTCATCAACCACAAACAGGTCGGATGATGTTGATGGTTTTATCGTGGTTACATCGTGGAGTGCAGCACTTGTTGGTCGCTCATGACTGTCTTCAACCCAACGGTTGCTGTAAGGTAAGTGGTTACAGTAAAAGCTTTTTTTAACAAGGCGCAGCAGCAGACACAGTTAAGTTGGGTGGGCGCTGTTTAGAGTCAAATATTCGCTGGTGCAATGGCTAGGTGCTGCTGTGCTAGGCGTTAGTGCGTCAAGCGAAGCTTGATGCCTCTTGCAGGGTGCAAGTCCCTGTCGGGTAAGGGTTTAGCTAACCGCCCGTATCGAGTGTTGCGCCTGTGGCGGAGCTCGTTTTTTTTCGAGTGAACAAGATAGGTGAAGCGTACACAGAGAATTATGTAGGCCATAGGGGCTATCGTCAGGGCAAACGCATGAAACCCCTTGGTTTTAAAGGCCTGTAGAAAAGGTTATTTTTGAAGAGTCGCTCAGTTTACCATCATCAAATAAACCTTAACTCACAATAAGTTAATTGATCATGATGATCAACAAGTTCCTTATTATGACT
>NZ_WEKT01000002.1:0-224140 GCF_009874545.1 Vibrio eleionomae
ATGTTATAACATTTCCTTAATATTAAGTCTTGAGGGGGGACATAATATGCAATTAGAACATTCCCACAAGTTACCCGTTACTGTTCTATCTGGTTTTCTTGGCGCTGGCAAAACAACGGTATTAAGTCATATTCTCAATAATCGACAAAGCCGCAAAGTCGCAGTAATCGTTAACGATATGAGTGAAATCAATATCGACAGCTCAATCGTCGAACACGAAGTCTCACTGAATCGAAGTGAAGAAAAATTGGTTTCAATGAGTAACGGTTGTATCTGCTGCACGTTAAGAGAAGACTTGCTACAAGAGGTAAGTAAACTGGCTCATGAAGGGAAATTTGACTACCTTGTTATTGAATCAACGGGCATTTCCGAACCCCTCCCGGTAGCAGAGACGTTTACATTTGAAGATGATAATGGTGATTCGCTGTCAAATGTGGCACAACTCGACACTATGGTCACGGTTGTTGATGCAGTAAATTTCTTCAATGATTATGAAGAAGCCAAATCACTACAGGCCACCGGTGAATCACTTGGCGAAGACGATGAGCGCCGTGTTACCGATCTCCTCATTGATCAAATTGAATTTGCCAACATTATTTTGCTTAGCAAAACCGATTTGGTGTCGACCGAACAAGTTAAAAAACTCACGGCAATTATCCGCACTCTGAATACAGACGCGGAGATTGTTCCGATCAGTCAGGGCGATATTGACGTCAATAAAGTGTTGGGGACTGGCCTATTCGACTTCGAAAAAGCCGCTCAATCTCCAGGTTGGTTGAAGGAGATGCGTGGCGAACACGTACCAGAAACAGAAGAATACGGCATCAGTAGTTTCCCTTACACCGCACGTAAGCCATTTCATCCACAGCGTTTTTATGATTTTCTCAATAGCTTGCAGACCAATCGCCAATTAATCCGTTCTAAAGGGTATTTCTGGCTCGCAAGCCGCACAGGTTATGTAGGGCAATGGAGTCAAGCTGGTGGTGTCTCTCGCCATGGTTTTGCCGGATTATTTTGGAAAGCCGTACCGAAACAATATTGGCCAACAGATGCTGATAGCCTCAAATCAATCAACGATATTTGGGTAGAACCATTCGGCGATATGCGTCAAGAGCTCGTTTTTATCGGTCAAAATCTTGATCAAGCCATGCTCACCGATCAGCTCAACCACTGTTTGCTCACCGAAACAGAGATGTATAACGCTGATTGGGAAGCCTTACCTGATCCATTTCCAGCTTGGGACAATTAATTCATGAGCTTAGTAAACGAAACCGATCCTGCATCAAAGAGCCTTAACTGCACCGCTTCGATCGGAAAAGAGCCGCAAACTCTAACCCACATTTATCAACCTGAACACAATCTTGTGATTTGGCAGCGTCATGTGCCACTAGAGTGGCAGAACGAAATAACGGCGGCGATTCAATCGGGTTGGTCAATCAAACTCGCTTGTCGCATGACAACAGACTCCGCCTACGCACAGTTGCAACAGGCGCTTGAGCCACTCTCAATTACAAATGAACTGAGTGACCACATTGCCGAGCTTATAGATATGTTTGCGCTGCTATTTGAACTTGAGGAAATCGGCGTCAGGCTAACATCCTTAAACAGCACGATGTGCCCTCGTTTCCACATTGACCGAGTTCCATGTCGCTTGATTACTACCTTATCAGGTCAAGCCACAGAATGGTTATCAGATGCTGATGTACAGCGTTGCCATCTAGGTCCTAGAGGTGCGGAGGTTAGTGACCTTGACGTTGGCTTGTACCAATCCCCAGAACAAGTACAACAAATGCACATAGGCGATGTGGCGCTCCTTAAAGGTTCACAATGGGAAGGTAATGAAGACAACGCTATCGTACACCGTTCTCCAGCATTATTGCCTAACGAGAACCGATTATTACTGACGCTAGATTTTGGCTAAGCACTATCACATACATTCAACCTGAACGACCGCTATGACTAAGATTGAACGCATTCTCAACTACGCTAAAGACTCATGTTTAACCCATGGTTCACACCTTACCCCAAAAAGAAAAGTCATTTTGATGGGGTTAATTGAATCAGGCAAAGCACTATCCGCCTACGAGTTAGTGGACTACTGCAAAGAAAACTATAGCGAAGTTATCCCTGTGATGTCGGTGTACCGAATTTTGGAGTTTTTCCAACAGCTTCATTTGGTGCACAGACTTCATATCGTCAATAAATATGTCTCATGTTCACATATCTTAGATGACGATGATAACGAATGTTCTCTGTTCTTAATCTGTACTAAGTGCAACAAGGTTAAAGAAGTTCATGTGGATGAGTCTATGTTGAGAAATTTAAAAAACAGTATCAATGACAGCGAATTTCATGTGGTGACACCGCAGCTTGAGTTGGAATGTGAATGTGATGAATGCGCCGAGAAAGACACACAGACCCGCTCTAGCCAAAAGATGAATCAGGACAAACGATGAAAGCATAAGGAATCAAACAGACTTACGTCGTTAACGAAAAATTCATTGCTATCGGCTTCACTCCCCATATGGGCGAACTAACCGTTAATTTAAGATTGGATACACTATGAATAATCTACACCCGCTACCCGATATTACTTCTGCTGATCAAGCAATTCAGCCTGCAACCCTACAATGGGTAGGCATGTCTGGGGTAGCTGTTCCGCTTTATATTCCAAATTCTTCAGGTTCCTCAATCCCCGTATCTGGCAAAGCCGAACTCTTTGTTAGCTTGGATAAAGCGGAGGCAAAAGGCATTCATATGTCGCGTTTATACGCAAACTTGAATGACCTATTAGCACAACAAGAGCTGACTCAATCTGCTTTGGAATTATTCCTTTTCGCTATGGTGGAATCTCAAGCAGGAATCAGCCAAAACGCATGCTTCAATGTTGAATTCGATCTACCACTGAACAAAAAAGCGCTCTTGAGTGATAAAGCAGGCTACCAAACGTACACCGTGCGTTTACATGTTGAAAAGCGTCAAAATGTAGCACAAACCCGTGTTGAACTGGCCATTCCATATTCGAGTACTTGCCCTTGTTCAGCCTCATTATCACGCCAATTGCTAGCGCAAGAAATTGAACAACAATTCTCTACAGGTAACATTGATAAAGAGCAATTACTGCAATGGATTCAATCTGAAAAAGGCACTGTTGCAACGCCGCATAGCCAACGCTCTTTTGCTCATATCCATTTGACCTTTGAAGATTATCACTGCCCTGATTTACCAACACTGATCCAACATTTCGAACAAGTGATTGGAACCCCAGTACAAACAGCGGTTAAGCGCCAAGATGAACAAGCATTTGCCGGGCTAAATGCCCAAAACTTGATGTTCTGTGAAGATGCGGCTCGTCGTCTTAAAAATGCTCTCGAAGCAATGGAACAGGTAAGTGACTATTGGTTCAAAGTGGATCATCAAGAAAGCTTACATGCGCATAACGCCGTTGCCATTGATCAGAAATATCCGAATAAATAGGAACTGTGAGCTCATGATTAGAAAAAACCCATCAGGTCAATTGCCACATATTTCGCCTAAGGCTTTTATTGACCCAACCGCCATTATTTGTGGTCACGTCATTATCGAAGACAATGTATTTGTCGGACCCTATGTGGTCATTCGTGCTGACGAAGTGAATGCCGAAGGTACGATGGAACCTATCATCATTAAACAAGATTCAAACCTACAAGATGGGGTAGTGATTCACTCAAAAGATGGCGCTGCCGTCACGGTTGGGGCTCGAAGCTCTATCGCTCACCGCTCTATTGTGCACGGTCCATGTACGGTTGGCGATGATGTATTTATCGGTTTCAACACGGTGATTTTTAATACTCACATTGGGAATGGTTGCGTTATTCGCCATAACAGCGTTGTCGATGGTATGGATTTACCAGAACAATTCCATATACCGCCGATGACCAACATTGGCCCCCATTTTGATCTTAATAGTATTGAAAAAGTGCCGCCTCAATATTCAGAATTTTCTGAATCTGTCGTGAGCGCTAATAACGCCTTAGTGGAAGGTTATAAAAAGATTTCTAACGAATTTTAGTTTTGTCGAATTGATGAGGTAAACATTCATGCTGAGAAGGTAGCCTCATCTTTTCGACATTTTATCTATTGGGCGAGCCAACACGTTATACGCATGGCTCGCTTTCTTAAATTAATGGGCAAATTTCAGCAGCACCACACCAGACATAATCAACATCACTCCCATATAACGCACCATCGATGTAGGATCGTTGTAGAATAAAATGCCAACTAAAAAGGTGCCTGCTGCACCAATCCCAGTCCAAACTGCATAAGCAGTTCCCATCGGAATTGATTTTTGAGCAAGAAATAACAGAGTACCGCTGATTACCATAAACGCGATTGCCATCCCTATACCAAGCCATTTACATGTACCAGATTGAGCTAATTTCAATCCGATTGGCCATCCAATCTCAGTTAATCCTGCTAACACCAAGTAGAACCAGCTCATAACACGTTACTCCTCTTAGTTAGAACAGGTGATTTGCGCGACATAGTATCAACGATTATGATAGTTAAAAGTTAATTACTATCGAATTTTTTCATATGTTGAGTTTGGAACAAGTTAAGATGCTCGTGCTTTCCGCAGAGCTCGGATCATTTTCAGCCTGTGCGCGACGGATGGGAAAAGTACAATCCGCAGTCAGCCATGGTATTAGTAGTTTAGAGATCGATTTAGGTGTCGAGCTTTTTGATCGCTCTTCCAGAAGCCCAAAGCTGACGGCTGCAGGTGAGCGCTTACTACGCAGCGCAAAGACTCTATTATCACAATCAGATGAGCTGGAACGCATCGCAGATTCTATTCAACGTAAAGAAGAAGGGGTACTCACTATTGCGATAGATGATGGATTATTTATTCCAGAGATGAGTAACCTTTTGCCGCAATTGGCCAATAAATTCCCTTTTCTTCAGTTAGACTTGCTCACCTTAGCATCGACAGATATTAGCCATGAGGTTGCCAATGGTGACGTCGATTTGGGCATTATGTTTTCCGAAATTGAAGAGTTGAAGCAAGTCGATTTTTGCTACGTTGGCAGTGTTGACTACATAGCAGTGTGTCATCCGGATTTTGCTTTAGCCTCACATCCGGTTATTTCAGCATCAGATTTAGTTCCCTACCGCCAAGTTGCGATTCGAGGAAGGCTGAAACAAGAGTCACAATCTCTCATCAGCATGTCACCGAAAGTATGGTGGTGCTCAAGCCATCACAGTGCACTGCAGTTAGTACAACAAAAAGTCGGTTGGGCATATTTACCTGAGTTTTTGGTTGAGACTCTTATTGCATCGGGTGAACTGCATCATCTGCAAGTCGCCTTTGATTATAAGCCGTGGTCGGTTCCTATCGATTTAGTGTTCAAAAAAGGGGGACCTCATGGACCAGCCTATCAATGGTTATTTGATGAAATAAAAGCCATGTACGCAAAACAGTAAATCAACTGTGATATGCATGGCGCAAGGCACAGCTATAAAAAAACCACGACGTTAGACGCCGTGGTTCGATACTGTATACTGATTTTGCTGAGATCAACCGATTCTAGGTTGTGTCTCTTCATCCCGATACGTAAGTACTTCATAACCATTGGCGGTCACGAGTACCGTATGTTCTGATTGTGCCGACAATTTTTTATCGCGCGTAATGACGGTCCAACCATCACGTTTATTTTTAATTTTTGCCGTACCTTGGTTAATCATTGGCTCAATAGTAAAAATCATCCCTTCTTTTAATTTGAGCCCAGTGCCTCGACGGCCATAATGAAGAACATGTGGCGCTTCATGCATTTCTTGGCCAATACCGTGACCACAATACTCGCGCACTACACTATAACCATTTGTTTCAGCGTATTTTTGAATCGCATAACCGATGTCACCCAAGGTTGCGCCAGGCTTAACTTGTTTGATCCCTTCCCACATAGCTTCATAGGTGGTGTTAACCAGTTTTTTCGCCAACGGCGATGCCTCTGGCATCACATACATTTTACTAGAATCAGCGATATAACCATTTTTCTCTAGTGTAATATCACAGTTAATAATATCTTTGGCTTTCAGAGCTTGTCCTTCTTTAGGAACACCGTGGCAAACCACCTCATTAATAGAGGTATTGAGAACATATTGGTAATCATACTGACCTTTACTCGCAGGGCGAGACTGCAGTTCATTAACAATAAAATCTTCTACTTTGTCGTTGATTTCCATTGTCGTAACACCTGGCACGACAAAACCATCAAGCATCGCAAATACCTTGGCTAAAAGCTTGCCAGATTGGCGCATTAACTCTTGTTCTTGTTGATTTTTAATAATGACAGTTTCAGTCATTCATTCACTCCTCTGCACATACGTCTTCTGGTATTTCAACATCTTTCATCAGCTGAGCAATGATGTCGTTAAAGGACAAGCCAGGATTTTTTTCAGCCAACATTCCAATTTTCATCCAAAATTCCGCTTGTGAGTTTATCGAACGCAGCATAACTGCACTCGCTTTGCGTACTTCCGCATGCAAATTATCTGAGATTTTTACAATACCCATAATATACGTTTCATATATAAAACATATACGCATGATAGGCTTATTTATTGAACATTCAACCATGTAAAAATCAAGGTTAATACACTACTAACAAAGAATTACCTTGCATAATTCTTTGTGGCTATTTTAAAAATCCAAATAATAACCTATTGATTTAAAATAAAAATTAAAACAAAAAAAGCAAATAAGAATATTAGATTTATACGCTTTTATTTATATACTTAAACATACCTTTTCACCATTAAAGATCAGCGAATGAAGAAAATCGTATTGGGTTGTATTCTGTGGTCTCTATTAGTGTTAACTATCATTGGTAGTGTTTTGCTTCCTATCCAAACCGATCGCGTTGTGTCTTTACACAACATTGAACCACAAAAAAATAGTGCATTAGTCTTTTTCGGTTTTCCAACATGTTCAGGAAGTTGTCCTGTCACCATGGCCTACCTTACCGACATGATTCAAACATGGCCAAACGATGGCACTGATTCTCCCGATATCATATTTATTAACATTGACTTAGACAGTAATGAACATGCAACACAAGAGTACGCGCAGAGCTTTCATTCCTCTTTTTATGGCTACCAGCCCACATATAAACAATTAAAACAATTTACAGCTGACTTTGGCCTCAACATCAAAAAAATCCAAGATGACATATCGCATAAAGCAAGAACTTATTATATCGAGAAGCAAGGTAGTCAGTGGCGGCTAAAACAAGTATTTAACCCAGAGCGATTGGAATACGCACAACTATCCAACGCCCTCTCAACCGACGGAATATAGACATGTTTAAATATCTATTTATGCCGTACAACGCCGCACTGACACCAGAGCTAAAACAGGCGTTTACTGACGACTTTAAAAATACAGATAAGATTCTTATTGCCGTATGTGTCGTTTACTTTTTGCTTGTCGCTGGTGCCACATCGCAACAATATGGCTACTATAAACTCGGTCTAATCGGTGGAGGCATAGCAGCGATCATACCGTTGATTGCCTATTTTACGATGGCAGGGACAGTTATGTGCCGCGTGATCATTGCCACCGCGCTTATGTTGTTTTTTATTATTACGACACAACAATCCAATGGGTTGGGAGAAGGACATTTTGTCTTTTTCGTTAACTTAGCGATGCTCACCCGCTACCGTGATTGGACTCCACTTCTAACCGGATTCCTTGTTGCAGGTATTTACCATTTTGCTATCACCTATTGCCAATTTGCGGGTGTCTCTTTAGGCGGTATCAATCTGCTGATATTTTCTTGGGGAGATGAAACGAGCTGGGGACTGCTTGCGCCGTTGACCTATCATTTGGTCATTGCAATCATCGCATTCGTCGTAGGAAGCTATTACGTATTAGAAGGTAACCGCAACTTTACCGAATCCCACATGATTAAAAACGCGGTTAAACGAGGCTATCGAGGTGACATGACATCGCACCTCAACACTGAATTGGTCGACACTGAACTTACAAAACAAACCAATCAGTTTTTTATGTCGATTAGAGAGACATTAACAAAATTCGTCTCAGTCACGCACTCTCTGACTCAACATACTTACGAATTATCAACGTCTTCTCAAACTTTAGCGAGCAGTGCCTCTTCCCAAAGTTCTGAAATACGTGGCATTACTCACTCAGTGGAAGAAATGGTCGAAGCAACTCGCGCTATTGCAGAAAATGCCGAAGAGACGTCACATGGTTCCCAGCAATGTGTTACAGCATCAACAGAAGGAGCAAATGCGGCGAACCGTTTTAGTCAATCAATTGCCTCATTAGCGAAAGAAGTCGGCGCTGCGGGTTCAATTATGGATGAAATAGAAAACCGTGGTCAACAAATCAACAGCATAGTATCAGCCATTCGTGGTATCGCGGAGCAAACTAACTTATTAGCACTGAATGCTGCGATTGAAGCTGCCCGTGCAGGTGAACAAGGCAGAGGCTTTGCCGTAGTAGCTGATGAAGTACGGGTTCTTTCTCAGCGCACACATACATCGACAGAAGAGATCACTGCTATGATCCAATCTTTTCAAGAGATCACGTCGAACGCCAGCACCTCAATGCAATCTTGCCAAGAACTGGCAGCATCATCCGTTGAAGAATCTCATGGTGTGCAAGAACACTTTGACACCATTTCTACCACTATTGATTCGATAAATAATCGCGTCGCTCAAATTGCGACAGCGGCAGAACAACAATCGATGACGAATACAGAAATCAGTAATAACGTCACCCAAGTTTCTACTTCTGCACAAACTTTTACCGATGAATCAAAAGGCATCGACCAACATGCGCAAGAGTTACGTCAACTTAACGAAGAACTCAACACCATACTTCAGCATTTTAAGCTGAGTTAATCGAGCGGATTTAACAGGGCTAGATAGCCCTGTTAATATCAAGCTGAACTTAAGTCAAACTAACACACCTTAACCTGTTCAGTGACACCCAATCGTTGAGCTTGAAAAGCGTTCAAAAATGCACCGGTAAAATCCACATACTCAGACTTTGTGCCAATCAAGTTAGTTTCACGTAGGTCACTGCCCAAGAAGGATATTGGTGCACTGCTCGTAATATTGAGGTTGCCACCCACAAAACGACAATGGTTGAATCGAACATTTTGGCTATCACAAGAAGCCAAATCACACTCAACAAAGGTCGCAGCTTCAATAGAAAAATCACTGAACTCGATTGATTGCCCTGTACAACATTCCCAACGGCTTTGACTTTGAGTGGATTCAGGCTCATTAAACGCAATATCTTTCCACACAGAGCCAGTTAATGTGCAATGGCTTAATGATAAACGATAGGCTATCGTTGAACGGATCAGACACCCCGACAGATTACAATGTTCAAATTTAGTGCCTATCAAGGATGTTTTTGTGAATTGGCACACTTGGTCATCGACAAAAAAATCACAACGATGAAATGACGAATGATTACATTGAGCGTTGGAAAAATCACAACCGATAAACTGACAGTCAGTAAATACCACGTTTTCCAATGTAGCGTTTTCAAATGATACGTGATGAAAAGAACATGACGAAATAGTACCTCCGTATTGAGCGATTAACACTTGGATATTCGTTATATCGTTTGTTTGATAATGATGCTGATATTGAGTCATCAGTGATGCTCTCTAAATTACGGATGATTAATGATGGCGATTATACCTAAGTCTCTGTATGTGCGAGGATTCACAGATCAATAATTCGTGCATGTTTATCATGTTTTGCACTCCGTTTGTTCTATTTCTTTCCGGTTGCTGCAGAACTTAGCAACCCGATCATACTCGAATGCCTCTCCCTAATCCGAGAAAATGTTTAAAATTTAAAGCGCTAATCAAAAATCCTTCGCATTATGACAAAGTGTGGGATTGCCCTAGCACCTCGGTTGTAACCATCAGCATCACCAACACTTGTTAGCAATAGCAGTGAAGTGCACACCAAACATTAATAGGAACCGCTCGGTTTTATCTAGAAAATCCCTAAAATCACTTTAATTTTAATATTTGCATAATTCAAAATCATCCTTATTTAACAAATAGTTATATTGATAAAAGATAATTTAAAATGCAAAAACCGTGATCGAAATAACTTATTTGTAGATTTGCGAAAATTTTTTATTGCGCAGAAAAAATTCTGAATCTAATATTCAACTGCTTCTTGATGATAGCCAATCCTAGTACATCACAAACTCATTGTGGCAAGGCGATAGAGCAACTATCCAAGAGTGACTTTGACGGCGTTTACACGCTTTTATTTTCGCTCCGCTTTTCTTGCTCTTTAACCACATATGTGAGGAAAGCTTGTTACTGTATAGGAGGGCTATTATGGCTCGCTCAGTATTGGATTTTTCCGCATTTTCTCACTCTGTATCTTCAGAAGAAACTCATCTTATTGAATCATTAGTTGCTCAATACGGCGCACCACTTATGCTGCTTGACTGCGATAGCATTCGTCAGCAATACCGTGCGTTAAAAGCAGCACTTCCAGGCGTGACTTTGCACTTTGCATTGAAACCACTACCGCTCCCCGCTGTAGTGCAAACCCTGCTAGCTGAAGGTGCGAGCTTTGACTTAGCGACATCCGGTGAAGTTGATCTGGTCGCACGAGAAGGTGTTCCAGCAGAACGTACCATTCATACTCACCCAATAAAACGTGATGCTGATATTCGCGATGCATTGGCGTATGGCTGCGACGTATTTGTTGTTGATAACATGAATGAGTTAGAAAAATTCATTCCTTATCGTGACCAAGCAGACGTGTTAATCCGTTTAAGTTTCCGTAACGCTGAAGCGTTTGCTGATTTATCGAAGAAATTCGGTTGTTCGGCAGATGGAGCAATTGAAATTGCGACTCGTGCACAAGAATTGGGGATTCGTATCAAAGGCTTGTCGTTCCATGTCGGTTCACAAACCATCGACCCAACCAAATATGTAGACGCGATTCACGCGTGCCATGAGGTAATGGTACGTATTGCGGAGCTTGGCCTTCCTGCGATCAGTACACTTGATATCGGTGGTGGATTCCCAGTGGCATATAATGATGAAGTGATGCCTATCGACCAATTCTGCCAACCGATTAACGAGGCACTGGCCTGTTTGCCAGATACCGTTCAGGTTCTCGCAGAACCAGGGCGCTTTATCGTTGCTCCAGCAATGACGAACGTCGCTTCAGTGATGGGACAAGCCGATCGTGAAGGTGAAACTTGGTACTACTTAGACGACGGTGTGTATGGTTCGTTCAGCGGTTTGATTTTTGACCATGGCGATTACCCTATTATCTCTCTAAATCAAGAAGGTGAACGTTTCCCAAGCGTTTTAGCTGGGCCAACTTGTGACAGTATTGACGTGGTTGCAGAACATATTTTGCTACCAAAACTCAATAATGGTGATTTGATTATCACCCGCATGATGGGCGCGTACAGCAGTGCAACAGCGACAGACTTTAACTTCTTCAAACGTGCACAAACTGTTGTGTTAAACGACATTGCACTTGAAAATCGTATGATTGGCTAACCATCCAGTTATGACTTGCACAAAAAATGGCGCTCTTAAAGCGCCATTTTTATTCTCTCTTTCGTTATTTAGCAAATAACTGTCCCATATCTTGAAACGCCTTAAATTCAAGCGCATTTCCACATGGATCGAGGAAAAACATTGTAGCCTGCTCACCCACTTCGCCTTTAAAACGAATGTAAGGTTCAATAACAAACTCTGTGTTATGCTCTTTTAGGCGTTCAGCTAGAGCATGCCAATCATCCCAATCAAGCACAACACCAAAGTGTGGTACTGGCACATCATGACCATCAACTGGATTGGTATGAGCAGACTGTTGAGACGGTGTTTTAGGATGCTCGTGAATAACCAGCTGATGCCCAAAAAAGTTGAAATCAACCCACTGAGTGCTCGAACGCCCTTCTTCGAGACCAAAAACTTGACCATAAAAATGGCGTGCCGCAGGTAAATCATAAACTGGTATTGCTAGATGAAATGGATTAACTTTCATATTCCCTCAATGTATTACTACTTCCATGTGTATCCAATATTAGATGACCATTTGTTATCGCCTTGCGACAACGTACTTCATAATAACTAAGCAAGCTCAGATGAGAAGCAGTAAATTTTTATGTGATTAGATAAAATTTACTTATGCCCAACGGTAGACATCACGCTTACGCTACTTTAGTCCAAATTGCTCTATTTGGCCTATTTCCCCTCTGTGGCATTGTGATGCTGGCTTCGGTTCAATCTAACCGCCTCATATTTCGTAATTATTTTTAATACCAATATCGAAATGGAGCGGCATACGCCATTTTGCTAATGAGAGAAAAGTAAAAATAACCCCACTTAACAGAAGTAAAATTCCCGCTATTTCAAACCATTGAAAGAAAATAAGTAATACAGAGGGTGCCAAAAATAGTGGTATTGTTTTTAGACCAATTACGCGAAAGCAAAATGATTCTTTTAGCGCAATCCCACTAAAAGTAACAAAGATAAAACCAAGAGTTAACCACCAAAACTGCCAATGGTAATCAGCGACGATAAGTATGGCAGATACCCATGTCGACCATTGAATAACGAATCGGATCACTTTGCTATACACATGAATATTAGCGGCACAAATGATGGAGGATATGAAGGCAATGACAATCGAACTATGAAGACTGACACCAGTCTGTGGCATGCGATGTAGAAAATTAAGACCAAGCAGGAACAGAGAGAAAGCAAATAAGGAGATACCTAAACGGTAAAAACAAACGCTCAACTTATCAAGGACGTCGAGCGTATCTTGGTATTCTGGGTTAGCCATGGGAGTTACCTAACATAAAGAAGGAGTTAGTATAACCCACGCTGAAGTATTCAATCTAGAGACTGTTTTTTTGCGATGATGTAGTGATAATAACTTTCGTAAGAGAATTCCCCTGTTTGAGGACTTTGAATACACTGCACATCCGTAAAACCATTACTTTCTAACAGACGGGTGGTTTTCTCTAAATCATAACAAGTGAAGTGTGACTCATACAGTTTTGTGGCACCACTGTCATCAACAACTAAATTACGATTGACCAAGCAATCACTCTCTTCCACAAAAAAGCGTTTTGTTATTCTCACATGTGGTAAAGCAGAGAAGTAAGTAGCATCTTCACTTCCAGAAACCAATGTCGATTCAGACAATAAAGAAGCAAAAAAATCAGGATGAAATACTTCTAGAATAATGTAACCATCCTCCCTAATATGCTGAGCTGCAGAACTAATAAGAGAGCTAGAATCTTTTATTTCGTTTAATAAACCAAAGAGCACTAAACCTGCGTCGTATTGTTTTTCACATTCCATATCTTGGATATTACAGCAAAAAAACTGGCTATCACGAACGTGTTCTTTAGCATACTCGATTGCCGCAGGTGATATGTCAACACCATCACAAGAGTAGCCGAAATAATTAAATTGCTCACAATATAAGCCCGGTCCACAACCTATATCAAGCAATTTTCTTCCGATACTCAACTGCTTAAACAGTCCATCTAAGAAACGAACTTCTTTTTGTATAAATGACTTTGCCCGAGAACCACTTAAACTATTTTGATTTAGGTGTTCAACCAGCATTAACTTACTAAACTCTTCATTACCCCATGGTAACAATAACGAGTCATCAGCCTTTTCACTAAAGAATTTATTAATTATATTTTTCATAACAAAATGAGGTGGCATTTGCCACCCCCACTCCTAACATCTATATTATAGAAGATTCTTTATACTATAGATTAATTAAAATGCGTTAAATGCGTTAAATGCGTTAAATGCGTTGTTCATAATTTTATCCCTTTAATTTCATTGATTTAACTAACTTTTGTCAGCCCGAAAAAGCTTACTCATTAATACCAACACGGTCAATAATGTTATCATAAAGGGTCGAACCATGTCCCAGCCCAGGACACAAAAAGCCCATTGCCATATACATATAATTTTCACGCTATTTTGTATTATCATGACACGATTATATATAGACTAATGATATCATTTAATGAATAGTAAGTTCTACTGGCTTTCTGCTGCACATTTATTATCCTCTACAGCCTTATCAAGTTTCTTATTAATCCAGCAATACATCACCACTAACGTTCTATCATCTCCCGAGTTAGTGGGCATACTTCTTGCCGTTAACTTTTTACCTAAAGTCGTTTTTATTCCTATTGGTGGTTATATTGCAGACAGATATAGTAAGCGAGCATTGCTATTTAATACTACGTTTTTAAGAATTATACTGCTCTTATGGGCAGCTTATTTCTCCTATGCTGGCAGTTTAGCGATGGAACAGCTTTATGTCATATCTTTTGTTTTTGGTATCCTAGACGCTATATTTATACCAACTGCAAACTCATGTTTACCTTATATTGTATCTAATAAAAAGTTACATAAAGCTAACTCTATTTTTTCTGCTTGCTACCAGTTAGGGGTGATTATTGGTCCGTTAGTTATTTCTATATTGATTGATGATTTTTCCTTAACTGACGCCCTGATTTCTACTGTTATCATTTTAATTATTTGTAGCTTAGCGACTTTACAGGTATTGACTGAACCTGTCTCACAAAACGGTTTAGTTGAGGGGCCAGTGAAAAGTATTCTATCAGGATATGAAGTGATCAAAAAAATCAATATGGCGCAAGACCTCGGATTTTTGACTATCACTAGCTTCTTTTTTATCGGTGTATTAACTGTTCTAACACCATCTTTAGCTGCCATCAACTTCGGTAGCAATGCTAAATATATTGGCTCTCTTAACGCTATCTATGGTGTTGGAATAATCGCATTTTCTCTTTTTGCTCAATTTTCCAAATCATCCCTAAGAGTCAGTCTTCTTACTGCAACCATGATGTTGTCAATACTGATAATTATGTTATCACAAACAACGACATATATACTTTCGTCAATAATTTATTTCATCTGTGGATTCATTATTTCTTGGGTCAATGTATCAGTTATAACAACCGCACAGCAACGATCACCTAAAGAGCTAGTGGGAAAAACAATCGCTTTGATTGTCTTTTCAAGTCAAGTATGTCTGCCACTTTCGTTCGGTCTTATCAGTCTACTCATTAACCTGAATTTTTCTGTTCCAGATATCACTCTAATTTATGGTATTGGCTTCATGATCTTAAGTGTAGTTGTTGCTTACATTAGACATTCATTCAATATAAAGGCCCTGCGAGAATGATTTATTAATCAATTAGATATAGAATGGTGCAACGTCCTCTTTTTGATAAATATTTAGTCTAATTTCAAATAGGAACCAGCACACCAAATAGCGATTTAACTAGATGGTGAAAGTAAATGACAGCGTACTGTATGAGTATTGATATGAAACATAATATATATCCATTTGTTGCGGATGAGATCAAACGACTACTGAAAACAAAATCCATTAGTTATAAGCACCTAGGCGATTATTTAAGTGTTTCAGAAAAAACCATCACTCGATCCCTAAACGGTCACCAAGAGCTTAGTTTAGAAAGACTCTCGTCTATTTGCGCCCTGTTAAATATGCAACTTTCAGATCTATTGAATCTTGCAGAAAAAAACATGTCAAAAATTCATTATTTTAATGATAAACAAGATCTTGCGATGTCTGAGAATCCAGAAATTTATAAACTATTACATGGTGTTTTTTCAGAGCAGAACATCGAGGTTTTAGCGCAAGAGCGAGGTAAATCTATAGCTGAGATGTACCTTGCTCTTAGGGATTTGGAAAAGTTAGACCTTATCACTATTGGAACTAACAACACTTGTAGATTGTGCGTCCCCAAATACATAGCATTTAGACCTAATTCTCGTTATGCAAAAAAAATTAAAAACGCAACTATGAGCGCATTATTAGAATCGTGCTGTCAGGAAATCACTGCAGATACAACAACTTTAAAATTTGTCAGTGTGGAGTTAACCGAAGAAGAATATATGACGTTTCGCGAAGACATAAGAAACTATTTATTGCGTCTAGTGAGAGATCAATATAAAAAAATTGATGACCCACGCTCTAGCTATACTATCGGGATAATGGCTAACCCTGGTAAATACTATCCAGAAGGTTATAACATCTAACTAACTATTTTTTCTAAGTGTTACACCTTGGACTGCAAGCTGTAGAGCCTACTTTATCGTGTATTCTGCAGCTTGTTCGCACTTTTTTAGATACGACTTACACTTAGCCTGTTATAGCCCCCGATAAAGATGGTATAGTCAGTCTCTAATTCTATGGACAGATTATGTTGTTAAGGGAAATAAATGTCGCTGCGAGATAAACTACTCGCTCTGGCGATTGTTATCGCGTGGGGTATGAATTTTGTTGTCATTAAGGTTGGCTTGCAAGGCATGCCACCGCTATTACTGGCCGGATTACGTTTTGCATTCGTTGTCTTCCCTGCAATCTTTTTCGTTAAGCGCCCTCACCTACCATTAAAATGGTTAGTCATTTATGGATTGACCATTAATTTTGGTCAATTTGCCTTATTATTTTGGGCGATAAAAATTGGTTTATCTGTCGGCCTCGCTTCATTGATTCTGCAAGCTCAAGCTTTTATTACCGTCGTACTCGGAGCTTTGCTATTAAAAGAACGAATCAGGTTACATAATATCGTCGCTATTATGGTTGCAGCTATGGGTATTTACTTACTCGCCTCCAGTCAAAGCCAAAGTACAGGTAGCATCACTTGGTTTACGTTAGTACTTATTTTAGGCGCTGCCACATCATGGGCACTTGGAAACTTAACGAATAAAATCATCATGAGTAAGCACCAAGTTCCCACGATGTCACTGGTAGTTTGGAGCGCCATAGTGCCGACCTTTGCCTTTGCCATCTCATCCTTACTTTTCGAAGGTACGCCTGTTATTTTTGAAGCGATAGTACATATCGAATGGCACAATATTTGGGCTTTATTTTACTTATCTTTTATTGCGACGATCGTCGGTTACGGCGGTTGGAGTTACCTTCTGAGTCGATATGAAACTAACTTAGTGGCACCACTCTCACTTTTAGTCCCTGTATTTGGGTTACTCAGTGCGTGGCTACTGCTTGGTGAAACTTTAAATACGCATCAGATCATTGGCGTGATCATTATTGCCATAGGGTTGGTCTTTAATATCTTTGGTGGCCGTTGGCTGAAAAATAAAAGACTTATCTCTGAAGCAAATACCTAATTGCGAGCGTAACAGACAACATCGATCATGCACTTTGTAATGGGTTCGGATTTGGAGGCGTCAACGCAGCCATTATTATCAGCAAGTATTTACCTTAAAACGGTACACACAGATAAAAATAAGGCCAGATATTTCTATCTGGCCTTACGATGTGTTCTCGATATTACGATAATGATCGTTACTGAACTTGGCTTACCCAACGATCAGATTTAAACCATTTATTGTAGATACGCTCGTAAGTACCATCGCCACGAATTTGCTTCATGTAGTTATTAAGCAAGTTCAGAAAATCAGTATCGCCCTTACGAATTGCCCATGCCAATGGTTCAAAGGTAAACGGTTTATCCAAGTGAATCACTTGTCCCTTATGCTGAGCTTCATACATCGCGTTATAAGGTAGATCATAAACAAACGCATCTGCTTTACCATTCATCACTTGCAGTACGGCATCTGCAGATGTGTCGTATAATTCAGTTTTCGCGTTATACAGATATTTCTTCACGCCAATTGCACTACTGGTGCCCATTTGGGTCGCAATGGTATATTTCTTATTATTAAGGTCGCGATAAGAATGAATTTTGTCTTTTAATTTTGGTGAAATTAGGATGGTTTGCCCCATTTTTAGGTAATCATCGGCAAAAAGCACACTGAGATTACGTTTTGGCGTGACGGTCATACCAGCAATAAAATCACATTTTCCAGTTTTTAGCGCAGGAACAATCCCATCCCAAGCCGTATTAACAGGAACAAATTTAACCCCTAGCGAGCGAGCTAAATGTTTAGCTACATCAATATCGAAACCGATAAAATGACCATTTTTTGCTGTCATCTCAAACGGTAAATAACCCGCTTCAAAACAGAGTTTAAGTTCACCCGACTTTAAGATTTCTTCTAGGGTGTTATTTGATGCAGCGGCCGCTGGTAGGCAGGCAAAAGCGCTACTGGCAATCGTTGCTGCCACAACCCATTTACGTAGTTGCTGCTTAATGTTATGTAATGTCATGTGCTGATAATTCCATTCTCGTTTTTTATATGTACCCCCCAACCTCATTTGGCTTGTTCAAGAGCAACTGCCGATTGAAATAACTCAGGGATATTAATTAGCGCATAAGATTAACAAATTATATTTTAAATGAAAGTCAGTATTGACGTTAAAACCACCAATCATTGGCTTTTATTTGGCATAAGATGAAACCAAATAGTATGAATGACCTCATTTTCAGCCACATCAGCATAAAATGGATTTAAAACTTCGTTTTCCTGCCCAATAGCTATCATTCCACGTCAAAGCACATTTGAATCACGTCCGCGAGTGCGTCGACCATTTCTTCTTTTAACAAACTTGTGGTGACTCGTATATGCGGCTGTTTAGGAATCGTCATAAATCGACTTCCGGCAAAAACGGCATAGCCATGTACCGCTAGTGTGACCAAAGCAAATTGTTCAGAAGGCACAGGAATCCACACACTAAAGCCATTTTCACCTTCATAAGCAATATTGCGCTTTTCTAATGCCTGCGTCAGCCAATCACGCCGCTGACGATAGCACGCTCGCATCAAAGATAACCGTTCAATAACTTGCGGATCATTCAGTAAATACGCCGCCGCATTTTGCAGTAATCGGCTGGTCCAACTCGCACCAAAGTTTCGGTATGCTTGAATAGACTTAGCGATTGATTTAGGAGCAGACAGCACTGCTAGTCTTAAATCAGGCCCCAATGATTTTGAATACGTGCGTATATGGACCACTTTATCAGGATAGACATGAGCAAATGTACAAGTAGGCGTAGCCGATATATCACCGATACCATCATCTTCAATCACTAATGGAATATCTGCGACTAGGGGTTCCAGTACTTTTAAACGCTCTTTCGTAACGTTGACGCCTGTGACTGAATTCACTCTAGGTTGATAAATAAATGCACTGACTTTGTGCTCTAACGCTTGAGTTAAGGCGTAAGGCGTTGGCCCTTGTTCATCGCACTCGATAGAAATAACTCGCGCACCAATATTCTCGACCAAATCTAAAATACGCGCTGAGGTAGGATCTTCAACGGCCACCCAAGTGCCCGGCTGAATTAAAGAAGAGATCGTCGCTTGTAATGCATCAAACCCACCGTTAGTCGCAATATACGCTTCGGCATCATAGGGCCAGCGTTGTGCCACTATGTGTTTAAGTTCTGGTGTGATCAGTTCACGTCTATAACTATTAAGATCATGACTTTTCGTTGCAGATAACAGCGCATTATCCAAATTAGGCAGTAAATCAGGGTCCGGGGATGCGTAGGTTAAATCCACCTTCGTTTTCTTGCCGAAATTCCCAACATTTTCAAACCGCAAAGGTCTTGGTGCTGGATTATTGCCACTAATCCATACGCCATTTCTACCACTGCCAGAAATCAAATTGTTCTTTTTCAGCGTGCTCCACACCGATGATACCGATGCGGGGCTCATCCCTAACTCTTCAGCTAAGGCACGTACGGATGGCAGTTTCGAACCTATCTCTAAGGCACCCGAGCGGATCAAAGCGGTCATCTCTATAACCATCTCTTGAATACTGAGTCCTTTCAGTTCGTTAGCGAGTTCTTTTACCGATATATCTTTATCCATAAATTAAATATCTTTGTTCAGTAACAAAAAACTTATTGTACATCAATAAAATCACAATTAGGATAATTTTTAGCTGAGTGATTACCGAACTGTTTTAAGGAGTAAAACAATGGTCACAGAAGTGAGATTGGCAGTGAGAGATTGGGATTACCTCACTCCCATGTTACTTAACGAAGTCGTAAGCGATGAGGTAAAAGTCACGCTAACACGCGTAAACACCCTAGTTAACGATTGGTCCCAACACCCTGAATTTGACGGCGGTGAAATGTCGCTAAGTCGCTACAGTCAAATGATCGTTCGAGGCGAACAAGATGTTATCGGCGCTCCACACTTCCTCATGCGGGGCTTTCGTCAGCGCTGTATTATCGTTCGTAAAGACAGCCCACTTAACACAATCGAAGATTTATCAGGTAAACGAGTTGGACTAACGGGTTGGCAAGATTCAGGTAATACATGGACGCGAGCCATTTTCCGTCACCACAATATCAACCAAAGCGATATTCGTTGGTTTGTCGGACGTCTCACAGAACAGCATCCCATTGTTGATCGTTTGAATGGATTTGGTATTGAAGGCCAAATCGAAGCCTGCCCGAATGAACAGCCAATGATGGACATGTTACATGAAGGCACTTTAGACGCAGTCTGTACACCATTTATGCCCGCAGGCTTTTTCTCGGCTGATTCTGAATACCGCCAATTGTTACCAGACTTTGTCAGTTCCGAAATTCAATACTATCAGGAATGTGGTTATGTACCCGGAATACACATTCTGGTTCTAAAACCTGAATTTCAGCAAGCACACCCAGATATTGCTCAGAAAATCAGCAAGGTATTTGAGCAGTCTTACCAAATTTGGTTGGATAAACGGGCGAAATATGCCGATACCACACCATGGATTATCGATGATATCGCTCGAACCAGCCAAGCGCTAAAGCCAGATTGGAACAGTAATGGGATTGCCGCCAATAAAGCAATGCTGGAAGACTGGTGCCGCGAACTGCAAGAACAAAATATTATTGACAAACCTCTCAATATAGATTCTCTTTTCTCTAAAGAACAATGGTAAGGATACACAATGAAACTAAAAGTAGGACTTGGACAGTTTTCTGTTGCTAAGGAATGGCAAGAAAATTTGCAGATTTGCCAAGACTATATGTCACAAGCAAATGAACAAGGCGTCGATTTACTCGTATTCCCTGAAGGCATTCTGGCTAGAGATATCGCAGATCCTGATTTAGTCCGTCGCGCGGCTCAGCCTTTAAACGGCCCTTTCATGACCGAATTGTTAGCATTCTCACAATCAATGACAATGACCGTATTAATGACGGTACATGTTCCAAGTGAAGCTGAAGATGGCAAAGTTTGGAACGTTCAAGTTGCGATACGTCAGGGAGAAATCATCAGTGAATACAAAAAACTTCACTTGTACGATGCCTTCTCAATGAAAGAATCGACTAACGTGATTCCAGGTGATGACGTTCCAGAGTTAGTTGAAGTAAATGGTTTCAACATTGGCATGATGACCTGTTACGACCTGCGCTTCCCTGAGCTATCACGTCGCTTAGTACTCGATGGCGCTGATGCCTTAGTTCTGCCAGCTGCATGGGTAAAAGGCCCGTTAAAAGAACACCACTGGGACGTGCTCGCAACCGCCCGTGCTTTAGAAAACACTTGCTACATGATCGCGGTTGGAGAATCTGGAGAACGTAATATCGGTTTAAGTAAAGTGATTGATCCACTCGGTGTCGTGACATGCAGCGCCAGCGAACAAGATGAACTCGCAGTTACTACTATCAATAAAGAGCGCATCGTTCACGCTCGTCGCGTATTACCCGCGTTAGAGAACCGCCGTTTTTCTAGTCCCACTCTTATGAGTGAATAAATGAGATAACAAGGAAGTTAATCATGAAATTAAGTACATTAATCACCACCCTTTTAATTGGCATGGCGAGCAGTTCAGCTTACGCCAATATTCCACAACAGACGTTCAACCAAAAGTTGCATGACATGCTGCCTGACGACATCAAACAGTCAGGCAAAATGATCTCAAGTGTTAACGGTTCATTCCCTCCATACACGATTGTAAAAGGTGGTAACCAATTTGATGGAGCAGCAGTTGATATAGATAAAGCATTAAGCCAACTGTTAGGCATTAAAATCGAGCATAAAAACGTTAGCGGATTATCATCGATTCTGATGGGAATCAAATCCGGTCGTTATACCTATGACTCAGGCCCAGTTGGTGATTTTGCGAACCGTGAAGAAAGTGTTGATTTTGTTGATTACGTTCAAGAATTCGTCGTATTTGCTGTGAAAAAGGGTAATCCACAGCATATTGATGGCATTGCTAGCACCTGTGGCAAACGTATTTCTGTAATGGCCGGCGGTTCAGCAGAACGAGTCGTGCGCAATCAATCTAAACAGTGTGTAAAAGACGGCAAATCTGCGATAAAAGTACTGTCATACACAGATCAACCGACGTCTATCCTCGCGGTAAAATCAAATCGTGCTGATGCTTTTTTCTCTTCACAGGCACCACTAAGTTACTTCGTCAAGATGTCTAATGGTGAGCTAGAGCTGGCTGGTGAGGGCAAATCAAATGGCTTCGACACGCTTTATCAAGGTGCCGTGGTTCCTAAAGGCTCCCCATTAGTTCAAGTACTTAAAGCAAGCTACGATGAACTGCATAAAAACGGGACTTATGATGCGATCATGAAAAAATGGAATCTAGAAGGTAATAAACTGGCAGCACCAGGCATCAACTTAGCCACTGCAAAAGCCAGTGATTAATTGAGGTATCGATGATGAATAAGGGATTACACAGTCATAATATCGATCCAAGAGATGTGTCTAATGTAAAACGAAGAGTGCCTGTAGGCACTCTCATTAGCGCAGCAGTGGTCATTCTGATCGGTCTGAAACTACTCTACCTTGTCGCAACCAATCCAAACTTTGAATGGCATACCGTATTTGAGTATCTATTCAACGATGCGGTTATGGGTGGTTTGCAGATGACCTTAGTCTTAAGTTGTATCGCTATGGTAATCGGCATTGTTATAGGCCTATTTTTGGCGATAGCGAAAGTATCGCAAAACCCTGTACTTCGCTATGTTTCCTCCATTTACATTTGGTTGTTTCGTGGCACGCCGCTATTGGTGCAGTTGTTGTTTTGGTACAACTTATCGAGTTTATTTCCAAATCTATCGTTAGCGATTCCATTGGGTCCAACTCTGTTTAGCTGGAACACCAATGATGTCATTACACCATTAACAGCTGCGTTAGCTGGCCTTGCACTTAACGAAGCTGCTTACATGGCGGAAATTATTCGTGGTGGTTTAATCTCTGTCGACGATAAACAATTCGAGACAGCTCACTCGTTCGGAATGTCTAAAGCTCGTGTGTATCGCCGAATCATCATTCCTCAAGCAATGAAATCGATTGTTCCACCAACAAGTAACCAGCTAATCAACATGGTTAAGGCGACATCAATGGTGAGCATGATCGCGATGGGTGACTTATTGTATGAAGTGCAAAATATATACAATTCAAACTTTAAAGTTATTCCGTTACTGATGGTTGCGGTTCTTTGGTACTTATTTATTACGTCTATTTTGAGCGTAGTTCAAAACAGTATTGAAAACTATTACAACCGTTCAGAGCGTTACAGCTCGCAACCAGGTTGGTTGAGTCGCCTATTATCAACCATAGGTTTAGGGGCTGCTTCATCTCCATCAAAACCTAACACGACTGACCAAGGGGTGGTTCATGAGTGATGCGATTATTCAAGCCAGTAATGTGCATAAAAGCTTTGATAATATTGAAGTGCTTAAAGGCATCAATATGGAAGTACAAAGTGGTGAAGTAGTAGTCATTCTCGGTCCTTCTGGCTCAGGGAAGTCGACCTTCTTACGTTGTATTAACCAATTGGAAGAAATGGACAACGGGTATATCACTGTTGCCGACCAACAAATTGGTTATGTATTTGAAAATGGTCAACTTCGCTATGCTTCAACACGCCAAATCGCCAAGCAAAGAGAAAAAATTGCCATGGTATTTCAACAATTTAACCTTTACCCTCACATGACGGTATTGGAAAATTTGATTGAAGCGCCAATTGGTGTGCACAAGCACCCTAAGCAAGAAGCGATTCAATACGCCTTACACTTACTAGAAAAAGTAGGCTTAAAAGACAAAGCCGATGCTTATCCAAGTCAGTTATCAGGTGGGCAGCAGCAGCGTGTTTCTATCGCTCGCGCTTTAGCAATCAAACCGAAAGTCATTTTGTTTGATGAGCCAACATCCGCATTGGATCCCGAACTCGTTGGTGAAGTATTAGAAACCATGCGTGATTTAGCGAATCAAGGCCTCACCATGATTGTCGTCACTCATGAAATTGGATTCGCTAAGGAAGCAGCCGATAAAGTGGTCTTTATGGATGGCGGAGTTGTGGTTGAGCAAGGACCACCAGAGCAAGTCATTTCCAATCCACAACATCACCGGACTCAGGCGTTTTTGAGCCGCTTTATTTAGTTAATATGAAAGACAGGGAGCATTTACACTGCTCCCTGTTTTATTTACCCCAATCACCTCACGTTAAATTCTAAAAAACGCCAACAACGATTTTTGTTCATCGGCACTGTTCGACAATGATTTACTCGTGCCAGTAGCGCTTTTCACGCCATTGACGTTTTCGTGCACCATATCCACTGTCATAGAGATATTCATCGAAATATCATCCGTTACCGTTGTTTGTTCATTAGAAGCAGTCGCCACTAAGTTATTCATATCCGAGATGGTATTCACTGCCTGAGAAATATCCGTGAACGCCTTAAACATATTTTCTGCCATCTGTTTGGATTCAGAGACTAATTCGAGGTTCGACTGCATAAATTCATCTGCTTTTTCCGCTTGTACCTGCAATTTACTGATAATGTCACGAATGCTTATTGTTGACTCTTGAGTTTTCGTGGCAAGTTTACGCACCTCATCAGCCACTACAGCGAAGCCACGTCCCTGCTCTCCCGCACGTGCAGCTTCAATTGCAGCATTCAAAGCCAGCAAGTTGGTTTGCTCTGAAATGTCATTGATCGCTTGAATCACCACTTCAATGTCGTTGGAATATTCTTTCAACGTATTCACTATTGAAGCCGCCTCACTCATCGACTCACCCATTTTATTGGCTAAATTATTCGAGTTGTTTAACGATTGATGACCGACTTTGACGTTGTCCAATGCAGCATTAGCTGAATTTTTTGCTGATGTAGCATTCTGACTAATTTCTTGTGCAGCTGACGCCATTTCAGTGATGGCTGTTGCCACCATCTCTACCTGGCTAAGCATTTGCTGTGAGTTACTTTCAGATTGGGACATGACGGTTTCTAATGAATTAGAGTAACGGTTCAATTGATCAGCGACAGAAATGAGTTTGTTCGTCATTTGATTAAAGTTGATCGCAGATTTATTAAAGCTATCCGCGAGCTGGCCTAGCTCATTCCCCCCTTTTTGATCGAGACGAACGGTTAAATCGCCTTCTGCCATTTTAGTAATTGCTTGTTGAACCTCAGTAATCGAAGTGGATAAATAACGCGAAATTAACAATGCAATCGCAGCAACCACTACGAATGCAACCACAACCGTACTCACCAAAATAGTTTGCGCTTCCCCATATATCGTATCGCCACGCTTGCTCGCGGCTTGTGCCGATACTCGATTTAACTCAGAGAGCTGATTGAGAACATCGGAATATTCTTGATATTGGCTTTGTGATTGCCCAAGGAAAAGCTTTTTCGCAGCTTCATTCTGGTTCTTCTCGGAGAGCGCCAGTAGCGAAGTTTGGGTGGTAGAATACTGGCTATAAAGCTGGTTAAATTTATCCACCAACGCTTGCTCTTGAGCACTAGAAATTAACTTAGTGTACTGAGCTAACGTCTTCGCAACTTTCGCTTTAATTTTATTAATCGCTTCATTCGCCGAGGCAATTTCATGCGCATCAGTCGAAATAATGTGTACAGATTCAGTGTTTCGTAATTCTGCGGTTTCAGTATTTAAGCGTTCTATAAGTTGCACAGATGGCAACCAGTTAGTTGAAATTTCAGTCGACTGCTGATTGATAGTATTCATCTGAGAAACAGAAATAATCAATACCAATAATAAAGCAGCAAGTGGAACCAAAAATCCAATGATCAATAATCGCGCTATCTTGATGTTATTCATTGTTATGTCTCAACGTTAACTAATGTCACTAACCTTTAACTACTGAAAATCGTAGTTGATAAATTTCAAGTTAGCCAAATATTTACTTTTTCTTAGAACATAACAACTTCACAAAAATCATCTAGTTAGATCAATATGTCTCATAATTAATATTTATTGCAGTGAATATTCAAATGATCAACGCGTAAAAGTTTTAAGAAAGTGAAAAGAATTATTGAAGTTTATATCTGAGTAGATTTCTTTTGTACGTTTTATGTGCAAGTATTATTAGAGTCTATTGATGAGAGAAACACATATACCCATTGACCTCAAAATGAATAATTTAGAACATTGTCAAAAATTTATGATCAAGCCCAGTATCGGAAGGAATGGCTACTGCCAACGTTTTTCACGCAACAAACGGATTGTTGAGCCATATTGAGGTTGCTTAGGTATAGAACTAAACGCCAACAGTTAAAAAACGCTTGGTTAGTTAGCTCTCGTTTCTCTTGGTTGTTTATTCAAGGACATTGTTTAACCCACAAGAAGGAAGTCTTCTAGGGAGAAATCAATGAACATTCATAACAAGTTTTCAATCGGGACGATTCACTCTCTTTTACAGAGAATTGGTAAAGACTCATGTCGTTTTTTTGAGCACGCCACCTACCGAGTTATTCCAGCGGAAGAAAAAACCGAACATTCAAGCCTAGAAATTGTGCTCAGTAATGGTTTTTCCTTATACATCAACGTGACAGCTGTTAACAATGGTAGCAAACAGCCAGAAATCTATTTCGGGCATGAAAACTCACTATTCCAACGCCTGCCGGTTAAATCTATTGGGGGCGATCTCTACGAATGCAGTAGTGAGAATCTGTGCTTTTTTATTGATGGCATCATGGGAAAATTAGCAGAAATAGAGCAACTGGTTGTTTTTTAGTACTCAGACTTTAGACTCAGTATTTTGAAATAACTCAGTCATATTCCTACAGAATATGACTCAACTTTTATCGTATTGTATTAAATACACAACATTGATTGATTGAAATCAGGCGCTCCATTAAACTCTCACCATGGACATGCTGATACTTTTTAAGTTTTACCTCATCTTCGGACTCGCGTTTTTCGCGGTCTTCTTCGCTATTTTCTTTCGCAATCTAAAAAACAGCCATATTACCATTGCGAGATACCTGCCAATGTTCGCGATTTTTGGGTTATTACAGGGTTTTCACGTATGGTCTGATTTCTACTTATTACTGTACGAGCATGAGTTTGTCAGCTCCAAAGGCGTCGATACTTTTCGCGCGCTGAAAATGTGGGGATCATTCCTCACTCTTGGTACATTCGCTTGGCGCATGATGGATCATACCAGTTGGCAACGGGTGATGTTCATTCGTATTAGTATGCTGGTTGTGCTTGCAACCTTTGTTCTAGGTTTGTTCTATCGTTACACGCAGCTCGATTACGATCAATTCATCAGTGAAACGTTGCATCAAATTCGCTGGATCTTTGGTATGGGATCGAGCGTTCTCGCTGGGGCCACGGTATATACTTACGCTAAAAGGATTGAAGGGGAAGGTTTTGGTAGCGCTCCTCCTTTTCAATGGTTAGGGATTTCACTCATTTGTTATGGCCTCAGTGTTGGCTTTATTGATGATGGAATGAGCCTCTGGTTTCAATGCTTAAGACTCCTCTGCGCTTATGGGATGTTACTAGCATTGTGGTACGCGTTACGTGTGTTTGATGAAGAACGGGATAATCAATTGCAATCTTACGTGCAATTAACCCAACAAGAAGCCAAATTGATCGAGTTAGGCGAACTGACCTCCGCGGTGGCTCATGAAATTAAAACGCCAATAAGCAGCGCAATGATGAGTTGCGATCTACTAGAAATGCAGCTTGGTGATGACGAAAAACATAAACGTCAAATAGATCGTATACGATATGGTTTGACCCGAGCTTCCGAAATTAGCCAAGAAGTTTTAAACTATGCCCACAATAAGCAGATAAACCGAGAACCACTACACCTGCATAATATTATAAAATCCGCGTTGTCATTGAATCAGTTTCGCCTAGAAACCTTTCAGTTAGACGTGTCGATTGATCATCGATTACAGATTTCAGGTGATCCAGGATTACTTGAAGAAGTCTTTAGTAATATTATTAGTAATGCTGTCGACGCAAGTAGTGAAGATAGGTCTCTAACTATCAAAGGTTTTCAAGATAAACTGTTTGCGATTGTCACCTTTTCCGACCATGGTGGTGGTATGCCAGACTCTGTGCTGCAAAAAGCAACACAGCCTTTCTTTACAACAAAAGCGAAAGGAGAAGGGACAGGCATGGGATTGGCTCTTTGTAAACAGATCATTTTGCAACACAACGGCGATCTTCGCTTGTATAACCAAGGAAAAGGGTTAACAGTCGAAGTGAGGCTACCAAGGAATACTCAATGACGTTACAACTTCTCCTTGCCGAAGATGACCCTCAACTTCGCGAAGTGCTGGTTGAAGCCCTGACCATCGAATCTTTTGAGGTTACAGCGTGTGATAATGCAGAAGATGCATTAGATAAAGCAGCAGTGCAGCACTTTGATTTAGCGCTATTTGATGTCGTGATGGGAGGAATGACTGGCATCGATGCCCTAACGTCCCTAAGGCGGTTACAACCCAATATCGGCATTATTATTACTACTGCATTTGCAACGGTCGATATTGCTGTCGATGCGATGAAAAAAGGAGCGGATGAGTTTTTAACCAAGCCGTTTAATCTTGCCGCACTCTCCGTTACGTTAAAACGCGTCCACGCCGAGCATGCACCCAAAGCTGCCATTGATGAAAGTGATCACGATTTGATCTTCAGTGCACTGTCGAATCCTATTCGCCGCTCAGTCGTGAAACAACTTAAGATCCATCGCAAACTTAAGTTTATGGATTTGTGCCGTGTCGTGGGTATCGAAGATCACACCAAATTTAATTTTCATTTACGCCAATTAGTAAATAGTGGCCTTGTCGTAAAAGAAGAAGGCCGCGTCTATTCATTAACGAACCAAGGCCAGCAAATCTATTCCAGCTTATTACAATAAACGGAGAATATGGTTCTTCCTCCGTCACTGGCACAAAAGAGAGCGAGCATAGCTCTCTTTACTTCATTTTAGGAAGATGGCTGATATAAATTCTGCTGCTTAAGAAGCTTTGCCACACCATCAGTTGTCAAATCGTTAATATTCTGCTGTTGAGATAGCCTATCTCTAATATCGGTACTTCTAATTGGCAATCGCTGAGGACAAGCCATAATCGACCAACGCTTTAGAATATCATCACTTCGATAAAACTTAGCAAATTTGAATAAGTTATCTGGCCCTATCACAAAAGTGAGCTCCGCCTCTGGGTATTCGTCTTGTAGCGCGTCTAATACCTCATATGTCGTTACACTCGTATTGGGTTTTACCAGCGACTGTTCTACCGTCGACAGTTCCGCTTTTGATTCCCCTAGATCCTTGATAAACGCCTGCAGTAATTGACAACGTATTTGGTAATCAAGCATGGTTTTTCCCCATGCATGTGAAATGCTAGGGACTAACAGCACACGGTCAAAATGATTTAATGAATCAATCACACTCTTATGACCCAGTGATGGTGGATTAAATGCACTACCAAAAACTGCAATTTTCTGCATAACTTCCTCTACCAATTGAGAAACATCAGTTCTCATTTTTTGTCGCCAGATTATACCTAACTTATAACAAATTACCTGCCGAAAAAGTAAGCGTTTACTACACAACTGCCGCCAATCTAGACGTCAATTTATACAGCGTCTCATCGCTGTCTTTTTTATCAGCAAATGTAAAATCATCGTGACCTGTCATGTACCTTGAGCTTAGTTGGGTATAAGGTATGATATTACGATAGTTTGATATTGCTTGCAGGAAAAGGAACCGTAATGGAACAAATTATACGCGAAGAGATGCATGTACTCGCGAGCATCGACCCTGAATTTGAAATTGAACGCCGCGTAGGCTTCATTAAAAGCAAGTTAAAAGAATCTGGCTGCAAATCCCTTGTTCTAGGTATCAGTGGCGGTGTCGATTCGACCACTTGTGGCCGCTTAGCTCAACTTGCCGTTGAATCTCTAAATCAAGAAACGAATAGCTCTGATTATCAATTTATTGCGGTTCGTTTACCTTACGGGGAACAAAAAGATGAAGACGAGGCACAAATTGCCTTATCTTTCATCAAACCGACTCACTCGGTTGCTGTTAATGTAAAACCAGGAGTAGATGGTATTCATGCTTCAACACATGCTGCGCTAGAAGGCACAGGCCTACTTCCAGAATGTGAATCTAAACAAGATTTCGTAAAAGGTAACGTTAAAGCTCGCGCACGTATGGTTGCTCAGTATGAAATCGCTGGTTATGTGGGTGGCCTTGTCCTGGGTACCGACCACTCAGCGGAAAACATCACTGGCTTCTATACCAAATACGGTGATGGCGCTTGTGATTTAGCCCCACTATTTGGTTTGAGCAAACGCCAAGTTCGTCAAGTTTCTGCCAAACTGGGCGCGCCAGAAGTACTAGTGCATAAGGTACCGACAGCCGATCTGGAAGAATTAACACCACAAAAAGCGGATGAAGATGCGCTAAACCTCACCTATGATCAAATCGATGATTTCTTAGAAGGCAAAGATGTGGCTCCAGAAGTGACACAACGTATTGTTGCTATATACCAAGCCACCCAGCATAAACGTCAACCGATCCCAACGATCTACGACTAAAGCATTCGATCCAATCATTTCGATATAACGCTCCTCAATAGCCAGCTCAAACGCTGGCTATTTTTTGCCCCATGAAACATTTAATTAACAATAAATATTTATATTTTTTACGTAGTTATTAAATAACGTGAGCCTATTCATACTCTCCACACTCTCTTTTTTGTACATAGCTGAATGTGAAGAACACACCATTCTTTTTGCAACGAACATCGCAAAATAAACCCAGTTTTGATTCAACTTTTAATAGAGAGCAATGCTTATGTTGTATTTGGAATTTTTGTTCCTACTACTGATGCTGTACATTGGTTCGCGGTATGGTGGTATTGGTTTAGGGGTCGTGTCGGGTATAGGCTTAGTTATTGAAGTCTTTATTTTTCACATGCCACCTACCTCACCGCCTATTACAGTAATGTTAATCATTTTGGCGGTAGTCACTTGTGCTTCTATTTTGGAAGCCGCGGGTGGCCTAAAATATATGTTACAAATCGCGGAAAAGCTGCTGAGAAAAAACCCTAAACGGGTCACTCTGATCGCACCGTTTGTCACTTACACCATGACTTTTATGCTTGGAACAGGCCATGCCGTATACTCCATCATGCCAATCATCGGTGATGTGGCACTGAAAAATAATATCCGCCCAGAACGTCCTATGGCCGCCGCTTCTGTTGCATCGCAAGTCGGTATCACCGCCTCACCCATTTCAGCAGCCGTTGTATACTACTTAGCTCAACTGTCGGAAATTGACCATCACATCACTTTACTTTCCATTCTTATGGTCACCATCCCATCTACGTTATTTGGCGTATTATTAATGGCTTTATATAGCTTACGCCGTGGTAAAGAATTAGATGCAGATCCTGAATATCAAGAAAAACTAAAAGATCCAACGTTCAAAGAACGTATCGATAGTACAACTGCTACAACGCTGAATGAAAAATTACCTAACTCATCACGCAACGCAGTAATACTGTTTATTTTATCCTTGCTTGCTATCGTTTTTGTTGCGATGGTTCCTGATGTTCGTACCATAGTGGATGGAGCGAAACCCGTCAAAATGACAGTCATCATCCAGATGATGATGCTTTGTTTCGGTGGTTTGATACTTTTGATTACCAAAACCGATCCGAAAAAAGTCCCCAACGGCGTAGTGTTCAAATCCGGTATGGTCGCGGCCATTGCTATTTATGGTATTGCTTGGATGTCCGATACCTATTTCCAATACGCCATGCCGCAATTTCGCGCTGGTATCATAGAAATGGTGACCGATTATCCTTGGACTTTCGCGCTTGCCTTGTTCATTGTCTCGGTTGTGGTCAACTCTCAAGCTGCCGTGGCTCGTATGATGCTACCAGTTGGTCTTGGGTTGGGGTTACCTCCAGAGCTTGTCATCGGACTGATGCCTGCGCTTTACGGTTACTTCTTTATTCCTAACTACCCATCCGACATTGCGACCGTTAACTTTGATATCACCGGAACAACCAAAATTGGTAAGTGGTATTTTAACCATTCATTTATGAGCATTGGTTTAATTGCTGTTATTGGTGGTTGCTGTATGGGTTACATATTAGGTCAAATCGTCATCGGTTAATATATTTAGCTTATTTTTATACATAATAAGGCGAGTAATAGACTCGCCTCATCCATAATATAAATATATAAATGCAATGTATATATAATATTTATGGAACTTCCTGTCCCATTGACGCAGTCCAAATCCGATACCACTGCTCACGTGATAATTCATATTTAAGAGCATCAACTGCGTTATTTACACGTGCAATTTTACCTGATCCTAAAATAGGAATGGGGTTAGAAGGTAAACGACGTATCCATGCATAAATCACTTGCTCTATATTCTTTGCACCTAACTCTTGAGCAACCGCGTATAATTCATCAACAACACGTTTAGAACGTTCTGTTAAATGATTATTACTAGAGCGAGATAATTCACCACCAGCCAAACAAGACCAAGCCATCGGTCGCACACGTAATTGTTGCAGTTGATCTAATGTTCCATCATGTACCACATCGAAATTTAATGGATTAATTTCCACCTGATTGGTTACCAATGGTTGATCTAAGCGCGACTGCAATAATGAGAACTGACTTGGAGTAAAGTTGGATACTCCAAAGTGCACTACTTTGCCTTGTTGCTGTAATCGCTCAAAACACAATGCGACTTCATCGGCATCAAGCAAAGCATCAGGGCGATGTATCAGCAACACGTCTAGTTTATCGACACCTAAAGCTTGTAACGAGTTTTCGACAGAATGAATAATATGCTCAGCACTCGTATCATAATGTTTTACTTTACGTTGTGGGAAAATCGATCCAGTCAGGTTAATATCACATTTAGTAACAATCTGAATTTTCTGCTTTAATTCAGGTTTTAGCGCCAGAGCTTCGCCGAACAAACGCTCACACTGATGCATTCCATAAATATCAGCATGGTCAACCGTTGATACTCCCAACTCGACATGTTGTTGAATGAAGGTTAGCCTCTCCTGGGCAGACATTCCCCACTCAGCTAAACGCCAATAGCCTTGCACCAATTGAGAACACTCTGGCCCTTGCCCTGTAAACGTGACTTTATCCATTATTTTTTCCTTAACCACGGGTGTTTTTCTACCTTATCTTCGACAATTCTATTCTCGCACCTTACGTGTTTTATTCGTAGCCCGCGAGGACTAGTTGGAAAATTTGAGTCAATAATCAGAACGTTTTATCGTCTATTTTTGCAAGTTAATTCGCCACAATATCTTTAGTGAGAGAATTATTTAATCACCTATTATAAATTTTATTTTAAAGTACGATATTCTAATTAAATTTATTCGGGTGAAATATTCGTTGATAAATTACGTTATTATCTTGATTGTTTAATCAATGTTGAATACATTAGTCATTTCTAAGCCAACCTATTGTCACTTTACATTTTAGGCTCTAGTAAATTACTTCGATTATCTCCCAGAAGTGAAATACCTCTGTCTATTCTGAAAGGAATCTCATGAGCGCAAAAAATAAAATTCTATTAACAATTGGCGGACTATTTACGCTTGTCATATTGTTTATCGTTGGATCCGGTTACCTCTCTTTTAGTAGCTCCTCAGAATCGAACTACACCGATAAGTTGAAGCAAGAAGCTTCCTTAATCGCATCCGGTGTTGAACAAAAAATGCTACGTAACTTTGATGTTCTAAAAATGGCAGCTAACGCCATTGATGTAGACGGTCAAGGGGAGCTTAATGTTGATCAACTGGTTAACACACTTAAGTTTATGGAAGGCAACTATGGCGTTGTCAGTGCCTTTTATGGCGCAGCAAATGGGGATACCTACCGTACAGGCGGCCTGATCGCTAATTTTAATGCGAAATCAGCTGGTCGTGAATGGTATACCCGCATCATGGCGGGCGAAAGTTCGGTAATGACAACCCCGTACAAAGCCACATCTGGCAAACTGATTATGTCACTGGTCGAACCGGTAAAACGTCAGGGCCGTATTGTCGGTATTATAGGGGTAAACGTTGGCTTAGATGAATTAACCACTTATATCAAAGAGCTATCGGGTAATAACCATTTATACGTGAACCGCAAAGATGGTTACATTATTTCAGCGCATAAACCCGAATTGATTGGTAAAAGCTTATATCAATTAAGACCATCTTACGCAAAATACAAAAACCAGAGTGGCTCAAGTCACACTTACCAAGCAGATGGAGACACCTACTTTGTGGTCAACGCGATTTCGCAAGAATTAGGCTGGACCGTCTGGAGTTGGGAAAAACAAGATAACATCATGGCCGCCTCTAGCGACAACCTCAAATCAAGCATTATCTTAGCGATTATTGCTCTGCTAATTTCGCTTGGTGTGACGTATTGGGTTGTGATGCGCTTGATGTACCGCCCTATTGGTGGCGAACCAACCGTCATCGAAAATATGGTTAAAAACACCGCTAAAGGTGATTTAAGCCCAGTAGCAAAAGGCGGTGAAATCGGGATCTTAGGTGCGATGCTAATCATGATCGCTAACCTAAAAGATACGATCAAAAATATCCATCAATCCGCTGAAACACTTGAAACCGCATCAACGCAAATGTCGGATACGTCTTCACAAGTGAAAACGAGTTCTGAATCGCAAATGGCTCAACTTGAACAAGCCGCTACCGCAATGAATGAAATGTCAGTTTCGATCGATGAAGTTGCACGTAACGCCCTAAAAGCATCAGATTCAGCGAAAGAAGCGAACACCTATTCAGATCAGGGTCTCGTTGTGGTTAATGATATGAACCAAAGTGTGGTTTCTCTGGTTCGCAGTATCGAAGAAGTGGTCGAAGCCAATATCCGCTTAGAGAAAGAAACCCAAAGTATCGGTCAAGTTCTCGAAGTCATTGATGGCTTGTCTGAGCAAACCAACTTACTCGCTCTGAATGCGGCGATTGAAGCTGCACGAGCAGGAGAGCACGGACGTGGTTTTGCTGTGGTTGCAGACGAAGTTCGCAATTTGGCGAATAAAACGAAAGAAAGCACGACAGCGATTACTGACACCATTCAGCATCTGCAAAATGAAGCAAGCCATTCTGTCGAACTGATGCGTGAAAACATGAACAATGCACAAGTCACCTCAGAAAAATCGGAAGTGGCGAGCCAAGCACTGCAACAAATCCAAACTGCGGTATCTCATATTCTCGATATGAACACGCAAATCGCAGCAGCGGTTGAGGAGCAAAGTCACGTTGCCGCAGAGATTGGCGCAAATGTTGAAGAAATCAATGAATTAGCGCGTTCAACCGTGGCTATATCAGATAAGAACCATGCAAGGTCACGTGAACTGACTGAAATAGCTGGAAGCATGAATAAATCGATTCAAATTTTCCGCTGGTAATAAAAATCGATTGATACTACGCCGTTACACGACCGGTAAAGAATGATAAATATAATTTCTTTACTTTAACGGCGTTTTTATTTTAAAACAAAAAGGCTTGAACCAATCATTTAGTGTCACAGTTAACCATCATCTTCAGATGACTTAGCGACAATGTTGGGCTGCTCGTAAGCAGTGACAGCATAAGACTCACCTTGCCAACGTTGCACTTCAACCAAACAAGTTTGCGCACTGCATCCTTGAGAAAAACTCGAAGCGGGAATATCTGCGGTTAATGCATTAGGGTTGCCATGTTTTTCGAGCAAAAATTGCCCGTCTTGAAAACGAGGTGTTAATGGATCAAACCAAGCCCCAGTAGAAAGGCGCACAACCCCTTGGCGAATGTTATCCGATGGCACTGCAGACGCTAAACAACTGCCGCGTTGATTAAATACTCGAACTAAATCACCAAATTGTAAGCCGCGCATTGCTGCATCTTCTGCATTGATGTAAATCGGCTCTCGTTGATTTATTTTATCCTTTTGGCTGTGCGGACTGTGATCCAACTGACTATGCAGTTTATTTTTAGGTTGATCTGAGATCATATGCAGTGGAAACTGTACCGCTTTTTTACTACCCAACCACTCATGCGGAGGGAGCCAACAGGCAAACCCAGGACAATCTGGCAAATTAAAATCAGCGATAGATTGTGAAAAAATTTCGATTTTGCCGCTTGGCGTTTTTAATGGGTATTTGCCGGGATCTTTGCGGAAGTTTTCAAGTAATACTAATGGCTTATCACCTTTAGGCAGCTCAAGTAAGTCATTTTCCCAAAATGCGTTAAAATCTGGCAAATCGAGTCGATATTCCCGCTCCATTTGCTCCTGCCAGTTGGTATATAAATACGCTAGCCATCCCTGAGCGTCTAACCCTCTCGTAAACTGTTCAGCAATGTTTAACCGCTTGGCTAATTCAGAAAAAATACTGTAATCGTCTTTTGCTTCTCCGGTAGGTGATTTCGCTTGTTTCATTGCAGCCATAACGGTTTCACGGTTAGCATAAAAAATGTCATTCCGTTCCAGTGTTGTCGTTACGGGTAATACAATATCTGCCATTTTTGCGGAAGGCGTCCAATACTGCTCATGTGTAATAATGGTTTCGGGGCGTTGCCAAGCCTGTGCAAGTTGACTCAGGTTTTGGTGATGATGAAATGGATTACCGCCCGCCCAATAAACCATTCGGATATCTTGATATGTGTGAGTCTCACCCTGATAAGTGAAGGTTTCCCCTGGATTTAGTAGCATATCAACGACTCGAGCTACCGGAATAAAATGATCAATCGGAGGCTGACCTTGTTCCAAGGTCGGTCCAAAAAACAACGGGTTAGGACTCCCGACCAAGTTTTCTGCACCATAGCAAAATCCAAAACCACCGCCTGGCAAGCCGATCTGTCCTAACATTGCAGCGAGCGTAACTAAAGCAAAACATGGTTGCTCACCGTGGTGAGCGCGTTGAAGCGCCCACGCCATATTGACCATGGTGCGATGATTGGCAATATCAAAGGCAAGACTCTCAATATCGCAGACATTAATCCCAGTAATATCTGCCGCCCATTGCGCTGTTTTGGGTATACCGTCACTCTGACCAGTCAAATATTTTTCAAACACATCAAACCCAACACAGTAGCGTTGAATGAATTGCATATCATGAAGTTTGTTTTGCCATAATGTGTAAGCTAAACCTAATATTAATGCAGTATCAGTGTTAGGCTTAATGGGTAACCAAGTGACTGAACCTTCAGTATCAATATCGTCCTGAACCGGGCTAATATTAATAAAGCGTACGCCCGCCTTATTCATCGTACAAAGGCTATCGTGTAACCGATGGTCAACCGTACCACCATAAGAAACTTGTGCATTTTTGCGCGGTGCACCACCAAAGCTTAAAAAGATTTCGGTATGTTTTGCGAGTGTTGCCCAATCAGTATGAGAAGTCATCAGCTCGCCCATAGGCATCACCAACCAGTGCATCAATGGCCCTGCGGCGCCTAGGCTGTATGAATCTTTGTGCCGAACATAACCACCAAAGCTATTAAGGAATCGGTGTATCTGACTTTGTGCGTGATGAAAGCGCCCAGAGCTTGACCAACCATAAGAACCGCCATAAATTGCTTGATTCCCATAGGTGGTTTTTACTCTCGTTAATTCTGCTGCAACAATGTTAAGCGCTTCCTCCCACTCCACTTCAATATAATCATCGCCACCGCGTGGCGATCCCTTTCCACCATAGTATTGCTCATACCAGCCACGGCGAATCGCAGGTTTCGTTACCCTCAATTTTTCGACTTGTGGATGATTGAGATACAAGCCAATCGGAGAAGGATCATGATCGTCTGGATAATGGGATAGCGTCATATTGGGCGACATAGGGGATTCCACCTGATACAGCCCCCAGTGTGAAGCTGTATAAGAAACGGTATTTCCACCCAATATTGATTGCTTATGTTCTTTCATCTATCGCCTTTATCCCGAAGCGTTATCGTCTTTGGAATTCAGTCTAACATAGACAGATATTGGTCTCGATGATACGTATTTGTTTTACATCACACTTAGTGACAGCGTCACTTCTACTGATTAAAAAAAAGCGCGCTCGAAAGCACGCTTAGACATTGCTCAACACAGTTTCATGTTGAATTAGAATGTGTAACCTACAGACGCCATAAATACGATTGGGTTGATATCTACGTCTGTGCTGTAACGAGTATCACCAACTGAGTAGTGAGCAGTAGTATCGATGTCTGCATACCAAAGTGATGCGTTCACTAACCAGTTATCATTTACTTGGTAATCCACACCAATATTCGCAGCATAACCCCAAGAGTTATCTAGGTTAAGATCGCTTAAACCAGCATCATGACCAGTTGAGTTGAATTTAGAATCGTAGAAGTTAGTGTAGTTAATACCAAGACCTGCGTATGGTTGCCATTTTGCAGCAGGCTCATTGAAGTAGTATTCAACCATCAATGTTGGTGGCAGTTGTTTAGTCGTTGCAACGTCGCCAAGGCTACCGTAACCAGTAGAAATATCGTGTTCAAAAGGAGTGGCTGCCAATAGTTCTAGGCCAATATGGTCCGTTACCATGTAATCGAAAGTTAAGCCAAGTTGCGTATTGGTATTGACGGCTAACTTATCAGTTGAACCTAAAATACGGTCACTACTATCTAGAGGAATAACTGATGCGATACCAGCACGAACAAAGATATCACCTTGTTGGTGAGCAAGAACGTTTGTTGATACAAGGGCAGATAGGACTGCTAATCCACATAATGTTTTTTTCATTTGTTATTTTCCTTTATTTTGGGCTCATACCGCAAAACAACGTCAAGATTAGTTCCTAATATCAAACTGCGTGGAAATACTTTCCGCCGCTAGGACAAAAACTAACAGGAAAATACCATCCATCGAATTGATCTATCACCAAATCTTAGAGTTATTTGGGCAGAATTATTTTCTGTGCGCAGACTAGCACACAGAAAACCCGCGATATTGACTGAAATCAATTTGTAACAACCTATTTAGAAAAAATTAAAAATATCGAAAAATGATTACCTTATTCTGCATTTCTCCAATTTAAATTACTTGTTTGCAGCAATAGGTTCATTTTTTTTCATTTTCACCCCTTGAATATGAATAATGCCTCCCCAACTTACTGATCAGGTTGGATATGAAAGGTATCTAACCGACGAAAAGATATAGAAGCAACACTCACAAACAGGAGGATTATTATGAGCTTGATTCCACGTGATTCTTGGTCTGATTTCAGTCGTTTGTTTGACAATGCTTTTCCGTCTATTCGACCTCGTTTCGAATCTGAATTTTTCTCTCCACGTGTAGACGTGGTTGAAAAAAATAATGCATTCGAAATCATCGCCGACTTACCCGGAGTAGCGAAAGAAGACGTTACTGTGACTTGCCACAATGGGACTTTAACCATTGAAGCACAAACTAAAAAAGAACTTGATAAAAAAGACGGCGATCAAGTTATTCATCGCGAACGTTATCAAGGTAAAATGGTAAGAAGTTTCACCCTCGGTGATAATATTGCCGATCAAGATATCGTAGCTGAATTTAATGATGGTGAATTGCATGTCAATATTCCGAAGCTGGAATCTCAACCTGATGAAGCACGCAAAATAACCATTAATTAATCTTCATAATATATATTAATTATCTATATTGGCGCAGCTTATACTGCGCCTTTTTAATATCCCTTCATATTTAAACCTCAAGATGCTGTTTCTGCGAGCATGAATAAGCTCTCTTTAAACCGATAAGTTGTGATCCATTAAACACACCATTAAATGCAAAAGGTTTAATATCAACTTGGATTGTTACTGTATGGTCAGTTTCCTCTATGTGATAGAACAGACTGACCGGCAGGCAAAACCTGAGCACTACATTGTAGTACTCAGGTTTTTTTGTTTTTAGGCTGTGGACAGCCAGTTATATCCCATCACTGACAGGCGATAGGTTGGTTGAAAAATAATTAAATAATGGAATGGACCCAATAATGTTAAAAATTCTCCCATTTGGTCTTGCACTACTTCCCGTGTGCGTGCTTGCAGCCACTAGTCAGCCTCAACTCACATATCAGGACGCTAAGATACTCACCATTAATCACCTTCAATTCAAAGACCTGAATCGTGATGGTATTCTCAACCCGTACGAGGATTGGCGATTATCAAATAGCATTCGCGCCAAAGACCTCGTTGCACGCATGACACTCGCCGAAAAAGCGGGAGCCATGATGCACGCCTCTGCGCCAGCACCACATAATGTCATGGGACGTGGACCAACCTATGATCTTGACCAGCTTAAGACCATGATTCAAAACGATCACGTTAATGCCATGATAACGCGACTAGATGGCGATAATCCCGCTCGCTTTGCCCAGCAGAACAATAAGCTACAACAATTCGCTGAACACACAACTTTAGGCATTCCCGTCACTATCAGTACCGATCCACGCAATGCCTATCACTATTCACTGCATGATGACATTGATAGCGCAGCGGCGGGAAAATTTTCCCAATGGCCTGAAAAAGAATCCTCCGGCAAAGCCGGAGGTTTTTCATATGCGCCTATAAGGCTCTCCTACCAGCAGCGCCCTAGCAGGCGCATAGTGATCTGGCATTTGCATACAACTATTTCTTGCGACCCGTAAACGGGTTTCCTGCATATGGGATCGACAGTTGTTCTCCCATTTTATCTTGCTCCAATTGGTGCTTGATATAATTTTGGATTTTGCCTGTATTCTTACCTACTGTGTCAACGTAATAGCCCCGGCACCAAAATTCTCGATTTCGGTATTTGAATTTCAAATCACCAAATCGCTCGTAAAGCATCAAACTACTTTTACCTTTTAAATATCCCATAAAACCCGAAACACTCATCTTCGGGGGAATTTCTAAAAGCATATGTACATGATCTTTACAGCATTCCGCCTCGAGTATATTCACATTTTTCCATTCACATAACTTTCGCAATATCTCTCCAACTGCTCGACGTTTTTCCCCGTAGAACACCTGTCTCCTATATTTGGGTGCGAATACTATATGATATTTACAGTTCCATCTTGTGTGAGCTAAGCTCTTCTCGTCCCCCATATTGGGACCCCTTTCAATTTTTGTTTAACTCTTGTAGTTGCCAGACCACAAGATATTTCTAACAAATTGAAAGGGGTTTTATAACTGACTTATATCTATAAGCTCGACGGAACCCCCAGCCTAGCTGGGGGTTTTCTTTGCACAAAAAAAGCGAGGCTCATGGCCTCGCAAGCAGTGGATTACACACAAAGGAAATTAGAAATTAAGTTGTTTAGCGGCATAAGCAAGATTAAAGACAGGAACTTGCTTGGCAAAAGCCGAGATTTGCTGTTGGTCTACCCCTTCAATTAACTTGGTATTAGGCTTCTCAAACACATTTACGCTGGTAAAAAATTTCAATAACGTGTCATTACCATCATTTGTTAATGCTTGTTTTAATGCCGTTGTTTCATCGGCTGAACACCCGTACATTTTTTCTTGGTACAAATAGACAACTACATTTTTCTTTTTAGTTTGATCAAGAGAATTAAACCATTGATTATCTTTTGGGAAAGCGTATTGGCTGGTTTTGGCTTGCTGAATACAATTACCGTAAGCATCGTCCCATGTTTTTAGCGCTTCGACACTGTTTTGCGGCTGAGCTGATTTTTCATCTTTCGAGGAAGCAGAATGACTTGCACAACCAGATAAAACAGCGGCAGAACATAGGGCAAGGGTCAATATCGGTTTCACAGAATATCTCCAATTCGTTTTCGCTGGTAAACAGTAAAACACGCCAATCGGAAGACTTTGTGAACAATAAGTCAGGTTTCTGACCGAAAACAATTAGCGAATATATACCCAAATGACCTCAAGATGCAGGATTCAGAGCTTCATCAACGAGCCTAGGTCAAGCTCAATCACGGCAGGAATGGTCATTCCCTTTTAACGTGATTGAGCGCAGAAATAGGTTTGTTGATGAGCTCCCAAAGGGCGAGTTTTATTCGCTCCTAGGCTGTGTTATGGCAATACGTGAAGAACATAAAATGCAATACCGATATTCTGGGGGCGATGACATCCCCCAAAATAAAGTTGTATTTACATCGGTTCAGAAGACTCTATCGCTTCATGAATACGAAGATGATCAAGGTGGCGTTCATAGAAAGGTAAATAAATTTTATTTTGATAGCGCGCTTTCTTATAAATAGAAGCGACAAAAATATCCGCTGCTGAAAAACTGCCACCGACAGCATACGCTGATTTTAAACATAATCGATCTTCCAGTTTGTTTAAACAACTGCTGATCCAATCTGCTCTTAGCTGGCGCTTTTCTTGTTCATTAATATCTGGTCGAATCACTTGTAACACAGACCGATTTTGCGGGGTATGAATAGTGCCGTTAACAAATTCACATACTTCGCGAATAGAAGCTCTCTCAAACAGAGAACGTCCAAGCAAAGGTGGATTAGGCATTAACTCTTCCAAGCATTCAATGATAGCGACTGATTCACAAATAATATAACCATCTATCGAGATTGCGGGGACATAACCAAAAGCACTAAGTTCAAGATACGAGCCATGCATCATATCTTGCGTCACTTCGATACGTTGATAAGGTGTTTTTTTGTAGTTTAATGCCCACTCTACTCGCTGAGAACAGTTAGAGCCATCCGCACTATATAATATAATTTTCATGACATTACCCAACCAGATTCTATTAATTTTATGAATATTATCTAGAGATAATACGTATATCATGCTGCATTAACTGCGATGAAGCGCTCGTTTTGCGCAACTGACGATGAAAACAATAATAAGCCATAATAACGATTATCCATGATNAAAGCCGCTCGTCTCATAAATCAATTTCTAATAAACCAATTTTATTTACTAATCACCAAGGTTTATTTCTGGCATATTTAACGCAACAAAGTATCACGTAAATGTTTAATATATATCCCATTTCAGATTGTTATTTACATATTAATTATTGACTCCTCCTCTATAAATTTAATGTCCTTACAAAACCAGTACGTTTATTTGNCTTAATTTTCAATATTTAGCTCGATATTATTTTTATTCGATATCTGAATTTGATTTCGAAATCATATTGAAATACATCTTGTTAAAAAGCCAATAAACACTGAATGAATAATCAATAAGTGGACCTTTGGCCTTTAGATTAAAGAGGAACTTATGAAAATATTATTATTTATCATCATGACGGGACTCAGCATCAGTCCTTATTGTTTAGCAACCGAGAGTACTCATAGCGGTAAAGGGACATTTTATAGTTACGGAGGAGGCGGCAACTGTAGCTTTCCTACTCCAGACGATACGATTTATACCGCTGCGATGAATGCCAGTGATTATGATAACTCGTCAGCCTGTGGAGCCTATATTAAGGTAACAAATACTGATACCAACCAGTCAATTACCGTCAGAATTGATGATCAATGTCCTGAATGTTCTCAAGGGGATGTCGATCTCGATAAAACCGCTTTTGCCAAAATTGCCGCAATAGAAACGGGAATTATCCCAATTTCATGGCATTACGTTGCCGATCCGATTGATGAAAACATAAAGCTCTATTTTAAAGAAGGCTCAAGCCAATGGTGGACCGGTATACAAGTCCGAGATCATAAATACCCGATAAAAACACTCAAATATCGCATAAGCGGTTCAGGTAATGATTTCACGACCGTCGAACGACAATCTTACAATTATTTTGTAAAAAATGATGGTTTTGGCGTCGGTCCATACGATTTTCAGATTACCGACTCAAAAGGGCAAACTCTAACGGTGAAATCGATTAGTTTGATTTTGAATTCAGAGATAGATACAGCGGCACAATTCCCTGACGCTGATTAATCAAAAAAAACGGGCTCGTTATAAACGAGCCCAAAACACATATAAAATACACACGAGGTTCATTGCTATGTCCTCGAGCGTGATAATACTATTTTATAGGTGTGCTTGTATACAATTTATCTATATTTACAACAACTTACAATAAACTCACGAAAGGTTCTAAGCCGTATAAATCTCATTCAGATATGGAATAAAAACCGGACATTTTCCGTACGTTGGTTTTTCATCCATTAAAAAAGAAAAAGACGCCAATAAAGACGCCTTAAACCATGATATCGCTATTGCCAATCAAGGATAACTTTACCAGAAGCCCCGCTACGCATGGTATCAAAGCCTTGTTGGAAGTCATCGATCTTGAAGTGGTGAGTGATAATTGGTGTTAAATCTAAGCCAGATTGGATTAGGCTTGCCATCTTGTACCAAGTTTCGAACATTTCACGGCCATAGATACCTTTAATGATCAAGCCCTTGAAAATCACCTTATTCCAATCGATAGCCATATCTGACGGAGGAATGCCGAGTAATGCAATACGACCACCGTGATTCATGCTATCTAGCATAGAGCTGAATGCACTTGGCACACCTGACATTTCCAAACCAACGTCAAAACCTTCGGTCATCTTCAGCTCTTTCATCACATCAGACAGTTTTTCGGTTGCAACATTAACTGCGCGAGTAACGCCCATTTTACGCGCAAGATCAAGGCGATACTCATTCACATCAGTAATAACAACATGGCGGGCACCCACGTGTTTTGCGACCGCAGCAGCCATAATACCAATAGGGCCGGCACCAGTAATTAAGACATCTTCCCCCACTAAATCAAAAGATAAAGCGGTATGAACTGCGTTACCAAACGGGTCAAAAATTGACGCTAAATCATCGGAGATTCCTTCTGGAATTTTAAACGCGTTAAAGGCTGGAATCACCAAGTACTCAGCAAATGCCCCAGTACGGTTGACACCAACACCGATGGTATTACGGCATAAATGCGTGCGACCACCGCGACAATTACGACAGTGGCCACAGGTGATATGACCTTCCCCTGAAACGCGATCTCCTAACGCAAAACCACGGACATCAGAGCCTATACCGACAACTTCACCTACGTATTCATGTCCAACCACCATAGGCACTGGGATGGTGTTTTGTGACCATTCATCCCAGTTGTAAATATGGACATCCGTACCACATATGGCCGTTTTACGAATTTTAATCAGTAAGTCATTATGGCCAGGTTCTGGCTTTTCGACCTCAGTCATCCAGATGCCCTGTTCACGCTTAAGTTTTGATAACGCTTTAATTTTCATGGCCATTAACCTTTAATGATACCCATATCTTTACCCACTTCGATGAACGCATCGATGGCTTGATCTAACTGTTCACGGCTATGCGCCGCAGACATTTGTGTACGAATACGTGCTTGACCTTTTGGCACTACTGGGAAAGAGAAACCAATCACATAAATGCCTTTGGCAAGCGCGCGTTCTGCAAATTCAGCCGCTATCTTTGCATCACCAAGCATAATTGGAATAATAGCGTGATCAGCGCCCGCCAGAGTAAACCCAGCCTCTGTCATGCGTGCACGGAAATGCGCTGCGTTATCCCACAATTGAGCGCGCAGATCGCCGCTTTCTTGCAGAAGGTCTAAAACACGTAGTGATGCAGAAATAATGGCAGGAGCAACAGAGTTCGAGAATAGGTATGGTCGAGAGCGTTGACGTAGCCAGTCAATGACCTCTTTTTTACCAGCAGTGTAGCCACCAGATGCCCCGCCCATCGCTTTGCCTAAGGTGCCAGTGATGATGTCGATACGATCAATAACATCATGATATTCATGTGTACCTCGGCCGTTTGCTCCCATAAACCCTACCGCATGGGAATCATCAACCATGACGAGTGCATTGTATTTGTCAGCAAGATCGCAAATAGCAGGAAGATTGGCGACCACGCCATCCATTGAAAAAACACCATCAGTGACGATTAATTTATTACGGACACCCGCTTGATCAGCAGCGATCAACTGCTGCTCTAACTCAACCATATTATTGTTGGCATAACGAAAACGCTTCGCCTTACATAGTCGGACACCATCAATGATGGAGGCGTGGTTTAGTGCATCGGAAATAATGGCATCTTGGTCATCTAAAATAGTTTCAAACAAACCGGTATTGGCATCGAAACATGAGGAGTAAAGAATCGTATCTTCTTTACCCAAAAATTGAGAAAGTTTTTGTTCCAGTTGTTTATGAGCATCTTGTGTACCACAGATAAAGCGTACAGAAGCCATACCAAAACCGTGCTCATCCATACCACCTTTAGCAGCTTCAATAAGGGCTGGATGGTTTGCTAGACCAAGATAGTTATTGGCACAAAAGTTTAATACTTCTTCACCAGACGAAATTTTAACGGCCGCTTGTTGTTGAGATGTAATAATACGTTCTGATTTATAAAGACCTTCGGCTTTTACTTCCTCGATCTGATTACGTATTTGCTGATAAAAAGCAGACGACATTGCGTTTTCCTTCTCTTAATTCAATTGAGTGTCAGAGTCATCAACCTAAACTAGAAGCCGATATTTCAACCGTCTGACATCCTTATCTGCTAAGTTTAATCCAAGCTTGATAATCGGATTATCCGCTCGCTTGGAAAAATATTTATGAATATGAGGCACAAATAAACTTGAATCAAAAAAAACCGCTAACCAAATAGTTAGCGGTATAGATATCAGCAGGCAGCGGATCTTGGCTGATAAAATTTTAATTTATTAATGGCATTCGAATGAATCAGCGTTATTTACATCACCTTGCCCTTTGTAAAACGCGATTTTCGGATAAACACATAATGGTTGTTTTTTACCTGGAAAAGCTTTGCCTTGAGCAATAATACGCTCAGGAGCTTGGCCGTTTTCAACCCAATGTTGCATCACCGTCAATGGGTCAAAGTTATCCAACCCAGGACCGTCACCACAGTGTGTCATGCCAGGAACCATAAACAATCTCGCCCACTGACGTTGCTCAGTTTTATTACCGTTCGATGTATATTGTTCCACTTGATTGTACCAATCCTTGATGTCATCGGCAGAGAAGACTGGATCGGATATACCTTGGTAAATCAATATCTTACCACCATTACTCTTGAATGTATTGAGGTAAGTAGCGTTCGCGTCGTTAATCGCTGAAGTTTCGGCGATACGAGCGGGATCTTTATCAAAATCAAACTTCATGAGGTCAAAGTTTGGATTAGGTGGCGTCATGTAGTAATTAACCAAAGAATCGCGACCAAGCACAATGTTCAGCGCATTGGGTTTGTTAGCGTCGTTGGAGTTCCCCAACTTCCATAAACGCCAACCTTTTGAAGCGATTCCGGTATCAAATGGCCAACTTGAATACAGCGCATTGCCTTGGCTATTTTTTGCCCCAGCAAATACTTTATTAAGAGCATCAACTTTGTTTTTCGACAAGCAGTGTTCTACCTCACCGTTTTTACATTGCAACTCTACTGGATTGAAATGACAAGCAGGATAGTTATTAATAATCCCGTCTTTTAAGCCATCTTTACCGTCACACTCCTGCACAATCGCTTTACTTACCATGTTTAATTCAGCTTGAGAAAACGCTTGCGATAGAATCGGTTTACCCTGTTTATCTTTTGGCGCGATTGAAGAAAGGATCTGGGTATCCCATACTTCACCAATCGCAGCATGGCTTAAACGAAAACCAGGATCGCCGGCGATAATACCGTTAAATTCAGTCGGGTATCGTTCTGCTGCAATCATGGCCTCACGACCACCATTTGAGCATCCCATAAAATAAGAGTGGGTGATTTTTTCGTTGTAATAATGACGAATCAATTGCTTCGCTGTTGAAGTCACCTTACCAACTGCTTGATAGGCATAATCTAAACGCGCTTGTTGATCATGAGCGAACTCAGCATTACGGCCTTCATGTCCTCCATCCATCGAGACCACAGCAAAGCCTCGTTGTAATGCCGGAGCGGCAGTTGCCCCATGAACAGGAATACTCCCCACCGCGTTTGCAACAAAGCCATCTAAGCCACCGCCACCTTGAAATAAGAATTCCCCGTGCCAATTCGTTGGCATTCTTAATTCAAACTGAATAGCGTACTTTTTACCATCAGCACCAATACGTTCATTAATCGCACCATTGATCCGACAATGCGCGGGTAGTGCATTCCCCGCCGCACTTGCTCCCGTTAGCGCCGACATTTTATCTTTTGCCGCGTGTCCGGCTTTTACCCACTCTGTTTTTTGTATATGAACATGAGTTAATGACATCTGTGACATGGCTGTACAAGCTTGCTCAGCCGTAACGGCAAAAGCGCAACTCGGAACGGCAGCCAAGGAACCTAGGCCGACAAGTATCTTAATCGATTTATTCATTATAGTTATCCATTGAACAACAGGAAGAAAGCAAATCTATGAGAGTGAAAGAATTTACCATTTGATTATGAAATTAAAAACCGCATAATTTACCCTCTTCTTATCTAAAAATTCGATAGGTTACTCGTGTATAAGACGTCAATTGATCAATGGTTAGTGTTTACCACCATTATTGAAACTGGGGGATTTAATGCTGCAGCGGAAAAACTACATCGCAGCCAATCTTCAATTAGTTACTCGATTAGTAAGCTACAAGAACAATTAGGGCTTAAGCTATTTATTCAAAATGGTAGAAAGATGAGGCTAACGGTTGAAGGGGAAAGGCTAAGAGAAGAAATAGCACCAGTATTGAAGGAATTCGGCCGTATTGAATCGGTCGCCAACATGTTAGCTTCCGGTGTCGAGTCACGGATCTGTTTGTTAGTTGATTCCATTTTTCCCCGTCAATTACTGTTTAAAGCGATTCATTTATTTAATCAACAGTATCCCAATACGCGAGTCGAACTGTATGACATGATTCGCTTAAGTCCCTCAGAACATGTGCAATTCGATATGGCGATTTGCACCTCGACTAATGGCTTAGTGTCGGGAGATAAAATCATCGATATCGAGCTTTATCCTGTCGCTCACCCTAATCATCCGATATTTAATCACCAACCGATTCATCGCCAGGAATTATCTCATCACGTCAGCGTTCGCTTTCAAAATTCTCATCAAATACAAGGGAATGAACCGATGAGAAAAGGAGAATACTGGTTGGTTAATACGTTAGAAGCGGCCGCTTCAGCAGTGAGAAATCGCTTGGCCTATGGGTGGTTACCTATGGAAGTCATCCGACAAGATCTTGAGCAAAAAACGATGGCATTGTTACAACTAGAAGATAGGTTTAAAAGCATTATACCGCTCTATTTAATCGCGGGTGATAATGGAATTTGCGGCCCAGCCTCGGCATTCCTTAAACAGGTCATTTTTCAGGTATGCCAAAATAGAGAATCACTTATTAACGAATAAAATGGTGACCTATAAGGTCACCATTTTTCATCGTTTCACCAGTGGTATCAAGGATAATACCTAGAAGAAACCAAGCGGGTTAACATCATAACTGATCAGTAAATTTTTGGTGTTTTGATAGTGACTTAGCATCATTTTGTGCGTTTCACGGCCAATACCCGATTTCTTATAACCACCAAATGCGGCATGAGCTGGATACATGTGATAGCAGTTGATCCATACCCGACCAGCTTCAATACCACGCCCCATGCGGTACGCTAAGTTGGCATCTCGTGTCCAGACACCAGCACCTAAACCATATTCTGTATCGTTAGCAATCGCTAGTGCTTCAGCTTCATCTTTGAAGGTAGTAATCGCAATCACTGGCCCAAAGATTTCTTCTTGGAACACGCGCATTTTATTGTGTCCTGCTAACATGGTTGGCTGCACATAATAACCATCACTGATATCGCCAGACTGTTTAGATAAATCACCTCCAAACAGCACTTTCGCTCCTTCATTGCGCCCTATTTCTAAATAGCTGAGAATTTTTTCGTATTGCTCTTGTGATGCTTGTGCCCCTACTTGGATATCGCTATCAAGGGGGTTACCTTGTTTGATTAATTTGGCACGCTCAGTGAGTTTGGTTACAAATTTATCGTAAATAGATTCTTGAACTAACACTCGTGATGGACAAGTACACACTTCTCCTTGATTAAAGAAGCCTAATAATGTGCCTTCAATACATTTTTCTAAATACGCATCTTCATGTTCGAATACATCAGCAAAATAGATATTCGGTGATTTACCACCTAACTCCACCGTGGACGGAATTAAACTATCGGCGGCACATTTTAAAATGTGATTCCCCACAGAAGTGGATCCTGTGAACGCCAATTTGTTGATACGATGGCTTGTCGCTAATGCTTGCCCCGCTTCACTCCCGAAGCCATTGACAATATTAATCACTCCCGCTGGCAATAAATCGCTAATGGTGTCCATTAGCACCAAAATAGAAACAGGGGTTTGCTCGGCAGGCTTCATAACAACGCAGCATCCAGCAGCTAAAGCGGGGGCCAATTTCCAAGCCGCCATTAACATCGGAAAATTCCAAGGAATGATTTGTCCAACAACCCCAATTGGCTCGTGGAAATGATAGGCTGTGGTTTTCTCGTCAATTTCCCCGATACTGCCCTCTTGTGCACGAATACATCCCGCGAAATAACGGAAATGATCCACGACTAACGGTAGGTCGGCCGCTAGAGTTTCCCGAATTGGTTTACCATTTTCCCATGTTTCTACATAGGCTAATGTTTCAAGGTTTTGTTCCAATCGGTCAGCAATTTTCAATAGCAGATTCGAGCGTTCAGCCACACTCGTCTTTGCCCATGTAGTGCGCGCTTCATGGGCCGCGTCTAATGCCAGCTCAATATCAGCAGCACCGGAACGCGCTACTTTGCAAAAGGCTTTACCGTTAACAGGTGAAATATCATCAAAATATTCTCCAGAAACAGGTTTTACCCACTGACCTCCGATAAAGTTATCGTAATGAGATTCGAAATTAAATATGGCTTTGGCAGATCCAGGTTGAGCATAAATCATAATTATTCCCTTCTACTTTCTCATTTATTTTTTGGACTAACCTGTGCTTTTTTGCAGCAGTTTCAAAATTAACTACGCAAATCACACGCCATAAACCCGCCCCTTGTTGTTAATGAAATGTAAAACTATGATTAACAAATAATTAAAATAACCAACACAATGCTCTGATAAGCGAACAGAATCTGCCAACGACTGTTCAGCTGTAACAAAATGGAACAGTGTGGGTGTGAAGTGATGGAACAATTATGCAAATTCAACCGGTTAACAAAGATTGGTTAATAACCTCTTGGGGAAGAAGCGAGCAAGCGGGATTAAAGCAGCGTCGTTTACCTGAACATATTCGTTTGCCAAATTACGAGTTAAAAGAACGTAAATGGCGGGCAACAGCCATGATCGATGCGATCAATCAGCGGGTATTACCACTATTTGAACAAATGTACGCACATAGCGATAGTCGACTCATTTTAACCGATCAGGAAGGCATCATTTTAGCGACTTGGGGACAACCTAAGTTTCGTGAACGATTACTGCAAATAGCGTTAGGACCAGGTTCATGTTGGCAAGAAAAAGTAAAAGGTACCAATGCGATTGGTACTGCGTTAATCGAAACCAAACCTATCTCAGTGATTGGCGAACAACATTTTATTCGTCAACACCAGTTTATTAGCTGCTCCGCCAGCCCTATTTTTGACTACCAAGGCAATCTGCTTGGTGTACTTGATATCACCAGTGAACAACAGCAGCACGATGTTTCTACTCAAGTGCTCGTCCACAACATGGTTCAACTTATCGAAAACCACCTGATCACTCATCTACCAGATGGATCCACGCGTATCGATTTAGCCATGGACAAGTCTATGCTTGATAGCGGCTGGCAAGGTATTGTTATTGCCGATAGCCAAGGGAAAATAATGGCACACAACGAAATCGCGACCCACTTGATCGACAAACCTCTTGAGGCGGGGTTACATCTACAAGACCTTTTAGATCATATTCCCAAACGCATTATTTACGAAACGAAACCGATTAATCATCCAGCACCAAAACAAGTAAAAATCGTTCCGGATATTTCTTGTGAACCCAAGCTTCATTATGGAGACGAAACACTCCAGAAAGCTTGGCAGCAGGCAACCCAGTTAATCGATCACGATATCCCAATTTTACTCCTAGGTGAAACCGGATCAGGCAAAGGAGAGTTTATAAAAGCACTCCACCAAGCGAGTTTACGACGCAATAAACCGTTAATTACTGTCAACTGCGCCGCACTTGCTAAAGAACTGGTCGAATCGGAATTATTTGGTTACGCGCCAGGCGCATTTACTGGTGCGAGCAACAAAGGATATTCAGGAAAAATTCGCGCGGCTCACCAAGGCACTTTGTTTCTCGATGAAATTGGCGATATGCCGTTAGAAGTACAAACTCGTTTACTGCAAGTGTTACAAGACAAGGTCGTTGTACCTGTTGGATGCGTTCAAGAACATGCCGTCGATATACAGATTATTGCCGCAACGCACCGCCCATTAGAGCATGCGGTCGAGCAGGGGAAATTCCGCCAAGATCTGTATTATCGCTTAAATGGTTTAACTCTACGTTTACCCCCTTTAAGAGATCGTCAGGATAAATCTGCCCTCATTCGGGCCATTCACCATAAATACGCGCCAAAACACCAAACCATTTGTCCAGCCCTACACGTTTTGTTTAGTCAATATCTATGGCCAGGTAATCTTAGAGAATTGGACAATACGATGAAAGTTGCTTGCCTACTAGCGAGTGAGCACTCACAACTAAAACGCCAGTATCTCCCCGATGATTTACAGCAACGCTTACAGCTCAACAAACAATATGATCCCAATAGCGCCCACCAGCACTCCCCTCAACCCGAAGACAATGTAGAGCAAGAGCATACCTTAAAAGATCATATAGACGACACTTTACTAAGCGCCTTTGAAAGTCATAGTGGTAATATCAGCCAAACTGCCAGAACTTTGGGAATAAGCCGCAATACGCTGTATCGAAAGTTACGAGCGATTGGAATTTTAGAGTAATAGCTCACGTCTTAACATAGAGACAATTGTATTAGCGTACATTATCTGCGAAAGTTTCGACCCCTTTAAATACGCTCTATCCGCGTCGATAACAACGTTCAAAGCCATGTTACAAACAAAGCTCATTGCACTCCTGCCAGATTTGGCCAGTTTCATTCTTGTTGTTAACGAAGGCAGCTTTACTGCTGCGGCGAAACAACTAGGAGTGACCCCTTCAGCACTGAGCAAACTCATTACTCGATTGGAGAAAGCACTCTCCGTAAAGTTGTTTGAACGCTCTACTCGTACTTTGCATATCACACAAGCGGGTCAACAGATTTATGATCAATGCTTAGTGATGATTAATGCTGCAGAGCAAGCGGTTGAATTGTCACGTCGTGATCATCGAGAACCTACAGGTTCACTCACTGTTGCGGCTCCGGAAGCGTTTCTTAATTCGGTATTGCAGCCCTTTGTGGTGCCGTTTTTGCAGCAATATCCGCACATTGACCTGAAACTGCGCGCTGCTGATGGCAATATTGAACTGTTCCGCCACAGTATAGATGTCGCTTTCAAACTCACCGATAAACCCGATGAAAACTTAGTGCTAAAAGAGTTATGTAAAACAAATTTAGTCCTGTGCGCCGCCCCCGAATACCTCGCTCAACGAGGAACCCCTCAGCATCCGACCGCTCTCAGAGAGCACGATTGCCTTTATTTAGCAGAAAATGCCAAAGATCATATTTGGGACTTCTTAAAAGATGATGAATTTCATACCGTTGCGATCTCTGGCCGTTACGCTGTTAACCAGTCACAAATGCGCCTCAATGGGGTAAAACATGGGTTGGGTATCGGTATTTTTCACGATTTCGTGGTACAAGATCTCTTAGCATGTGGAGACGTGGTACAAGTATTACCGGATTGGACGATAAAAAGTAACTATCACGGTGCTGTCGCCATGCAATATCCTCAGACAAAGTACATGCCAGCGCGTTTGCGCGTATTTATTGATTTTGTCATTGAACACGTACAACCGAAGTTACAAGCTAAGGACAGTATTCATGCTTAAACGAATTCATCACACTGCCATTATCTGTAAAGATTACGCCCGTTCAAAGAATTTCTACACGCAAATCCTTGGACTCAAGGTAATTTCCGAAAATTATCGCGAACCGCGAGATTCGTATAAGCTCGATCTGGCGTTACCTGATGGCGGCCAAATCGAACTGTTTTCTTTTCCCACGCCACCAGACAGACCTAGCCACCCAGAAGCGTGTGGATTACGTCATCTCGCTTTCGTGGTAGAAGATGTAGCGGCAGCAAAATTACACCTTGAATCTCTCAATGTGGACGTAGAACCCATTCGAATTGACCCTTATACAGGGAAAGCGTTTACTTTTTTCCAAGATCCCGACGGATTGCCATTAGAGTTGTATGAAGAATAATATCGTGGCCAATTTTCAACATTGAATGATTCGATTTGCAAATCAGAGTATGACTAGGAGAGAAAAGATTCTCGCTGAAACAGCATCTTGAGGTGACTTGAGTATACAGAGGGATAAAAAGAGTCTTACGCAAGACTCTTTTTATTTAGAACGATAGCTCGTCATTAAGCGCATATAGCTATCTGGTTTTTTTATGGTACTCTTTGCGCAGTGCATCAATCTTATTAAGCTTCAATTTGGCATCATTTAAATCGCCTTTGTTCAAGCTGACTTTTATTCCATCAATTGCTGTCGTCAAATCTTGTAAGCCTTGGTAAAACTGCGCCGGGTTTTTGCCTTCGTATTCATCCCGTTTAGCTTCTTTCACTAAACTCGACATATCACCCATTGCCACTTTCATATCATCAACAGTTTGTGCTTGATACGCTTGCTGTAATGCTGATTTCATCTGCTTCATTGTGCGCCCAAGCTCTCCATGAGCAAACACACTAGTGCTGAGTAAAATACCAATTGATAAGGTAACTAACGACTTTATCATCACATTTCCCCTTCAAATATTTTTCGACTTTTGCATCTTTATTGCTTTTAGGTTTTTATTTTGGCACCACTGCATACTCAATGCGCATGAGTGATTATCCCCAAATAAGATCACAATATGAGATTTTCAAAAGAGTAAAATCTCACAACAGCAAGTCACAGTTACATACACATAAGACTTCAATGAAATTATTTGTCTATAAAGTGTAGGTCAAATTCTGGGATAATTTCGTGACCGCGTAGACGTAAAAAGTTAAGAAATTGTTGCGGATTATGAGTTATTACTTTATCAGTACTTATTCCAACAGTATCAATCAGTTCAATTGCTGTATCTAGCCCCCCAATGTACTGACAAAAGTGAGCGTCGCTACCTGTAGTAATGTACGCGCCTTTCGCTTTAGCAATCTCAGCAATTTGATAGCAGCGCTCTTTGCTACCTACACGGCTATGCCCGTCTAAACTACTGTTATTAATTTCAATCGCCACATTGTGCTCTGCTGCACAAGAAATCACCGCCTCAAAATCGAAATCAAAACGAGGATTTCCTAAATGCCCCAACGCATCAATGCGCCCCTGTTTGATGGCATTAACTAACATTGTTGTATGTTGTTCTAATGTTGATGGATGCACAACGGGCTCATGTAAACTCCCTATCATCCAGTCCAAACGAGAGTCGACCTGTTCGGGGATATCAACATCGCCATCCTCGTTCATAATATTGGCTTCAACCCCACGAATAACAGCCACCCCTTCAATAAATCTTGGCAAGATTTTTTGATTCACAAAAAACCAAAAATGCGGTGCTCCAGGCATAGAATGAGCATGATCAGTGGTACAAAACATGGCTAAACCACTCTCTTTAGCACTACGAGCATTTTCAATTAAGGTGCTGTAAGCGTGTCCGCTCGCATAAGTATGAGTATGTGTATCGACAAGTATTTTCATTATTAGAATCCTTCCTAGTGCATTACATAAAGTGTATCAGTGTCGCCATCGGTTACCAATCAAAGCAATTATAATTCATAAAAATATCATTAACTTATAGTACAAAAATTCGGTGCTTCATCACTTTTTTCACCTTTAAACTGCAGCGAGCCTTTATTCATCTTGTTGAATTTAATTTTCGTCAAACCTACGCGTTAATGATGTAACTTCTTGTAACTTGCACTCATAGAGCGGTGTTCTTCACCTTTTCAGTGATTCATTTTGCAACCTTTCACACGTGAACAATACTTAAGCCGTTAGCCGCATTAGGACTGTTTTATGAAGAAACATCGCTATTCACTCAGTATTCACATTAGTAGCTTATTTTTGGTACTTACTAGCCTGATAGGCATTGTGCTTATCACTATTAGTTACCAACATTCACAGCATTTACTGATGGGAAGCGCTAAGGCAGTGAGTGAAGAAAACAGTCAGAAATTACAGTCTGCGTTTCAAAAGACCACAGCACCGATTTTTTCGGCGCTGGATTTTATGGCTCACAGTCGCTTTGTTGAAACTGAATCACCTATCTATGATAAACCATTTTGGCTTTCAGCCATTGAAACCACGTTTAAGCGCAACCCTCACCTCGTCGCTCTCTATTTTGGTGCGAACAATGGTGATTTTACGATGCTTCGTCCCCTTTTCACTGAACAGGAACGGAAACGATTTAACGCCCCCGACACCGCTTCGTTATTTGTTAATCGCACAAAAGTTGATGGCACCAATGATGTGTATTTTTTCAATTCTCAGCAGCAAGAAGTGGGGGTTAGAAAATCCTTGGATAACCAATTTGATCCGCGCAAACGTCCTTGGTACACCAGTGCCCAAATGGATGGAGAAATTCGTTTAACAGAGCCCTATTTTTTCTATTTTCTGCAAACCTTTGGCGTCACACTCTCAAGAACATCCATGAGTGGCAGTCATGTGGTTGGTGCTGATTTTACACTAGAATCGCTTTCTAGCAGCTTAAACGAGATGAAAGGTACTGAGCATTCCAAACTGGTACTTTTTGATAATCAATTTAGTTTACTTGGGCAACACAACACAGCACTCAATATTAAAGAACATAATACCCAGTTAGAAAAACACTTAGCAAACAGCGTTTTCGCTTCAGTGGTCAACCGTATTAGTAACAATACTATCTATGAAAATGTGCAGTTCGAAGGGGAAGAGTGGTCGGTCACGTTAACGCCGGTTTTTCTCAGTCAACATGTCCAATTAAGGCTTGCCGAAGCCGATCGTCATAAAGACTTACTCAAAGATCTCATTTCAATGCGCGATAAACAGATTACTATCGCCATCATATTGCTCTTAGTCTGTTTTGGGTTTGTTTGGTTCATTTCACAACGAATCGCCCGACCACTTAAACACCTTGTAGAACTTACGGATAATATCGCTCGGTTCGATTTCAAAAAGACACGTTATCCAAAAACCATGATTAAAGAGTTGGGCAACCTCACCCAATCTATCCAGTTAATGGAACATACTCTCTATGATTTGCTGCGTTTATTACGTGACACGGCCTCGAATCATGAATTTGACGTATTGGCCAAAACCATCGCACAAAAAAGCTACATGATCACCAAAGCAGAAACGATCATTTTGTATGTTTATGACTATAGTCAGAATGAATTCTCAGTTGTAACAAATCACGCAATTATTCCATTTAAGATCGATCTCAATCGCTTATTGGCAGATACCCCGTGGTTACTTGCGGAATTACGACAAGGTAACACCGTTCATGTGAATCGCGACGACAATATGCTGCGTAAATATCGCGATCAGATGTACAACTCGGATATTTATCTTTTCCCTTTGCTGAATCGCGAAGGACAATTAGTCGGCGTGCTCAACCTTGGTTACGAACGAGCCATCAGTGACGATCAAAAAGACAAACACGCCTTTTTGCGTGAACTACTCAGTTTTGCAGAAATAGCAAAAGATAATATTGATAGAATTCAACAACAAAAAGACATGTTGAATGCTTTTGTCGAGCTTATCGCGTCTTCTATTGATACCAAATCCCCCTATACAGGTGGACATTGCCAACGCGTGCCCGAACTTGCCAATATGATGGCTCATGCTATCGAAGAGGATAAACAATATTTCCCTCACTTCACCATGAGTAAAGCACAATGGGAATCTCTTCACCTTGCAGCATGGCTTCATGATTGCGGCAAAGTAACCACGCCTGAATACGTCATTGATAAAGCGACTAAATTGGAAACTATTTATGATCGAATTCATGAGGTTCGCATGCGCTTTGAATTACTAAAAAAACAGGCTGAATGCGACTATTGGCAAGGATTAGCCCAAGGTGGAGAAGAATCCCAATTACGTGTGGTAATGCAGCAGACACAGCACACGTTAGATGAGGAGTTCGCTTTTGTCGCTAAATGCAATTTAGGCAGTGAAAACATGTCTCAAGACGATGTGAAACGCCTCAACAAAATTGCGCAAAGAGAGTGGCAGCGTACACTGGATGACACATTAGGTGTTTCTTGGATAGAAGCAGCAAGGGCAGGACAAGCACAGCAGACCCCAGTAATGGAGCCTTTATTGTGCGATAAAGCGGTACATTTGATTCCTTGGGTAAACGGCAATCGTCCGCAAGATGTTTGGCAACATGACTTTATACTCAAGCCTGGAAATGTTCGTTATAACCGTGGTGAATTGCATAATTTGTCGGTCCGCTCAGGAACCTTAACCGATGAGGAACGGTTTATCATCAATGACCATATTGTCCAAACTATCACTATGTTGGAAAAACTGCCCTATCCTCCTCATTTAAAAAGTGTTCCTGATATCGCAGGTAATCACCATGAACGAGTTGATGGTAAGGGTTATCCGCGAGGCTTAGATGAAGATCATCTCTCCGTTGAAGCCCGTATTATGGCTATCGCTGATGTATTTGAAGCGCTCACTTCTTCAGATAGACCTTATAAAAAAGCCAAAACTCTGAGTGAATCACTTAACATCATGACCACAATGGCCATGTCCGGCCATTTAGATCCCAAACTTTACCTGCTGTTCTTAGAGCATGAAATTTATCTCGAGTATGCATCAAGCTTTCTCGATGAAGAACAATGTGATCACATAAACAAACAGACACATATAAAAGAAGTCAAAGATTTTCTTAAAGCTCAATATTAGTGCCCCAAAACGAAGTGCCCCATTTTGGGGCGTTTTAGCTCCATAATTTTTCCCAAAATTTGATCAATTCGCGAGAAATTTGCTCTAAAAGCACCATAAGTGATCATCAAGAGTTGATGTATATCAAATAGTCGTAGACAATACGGAGATAAGTCTAATTTCATTTTTGGTAACAAAAAATAGTTGGACTTAATACTCAGCGTAAAATGACTTGTTCATATACGAACAGTTAGTGAGTATGATTGGTTTAGCTCTACGTTCAGGAGCTAAAATACCCTCGGTTTTGAATAACGCTTGTCTTTGTTGTCAATATGACCATGCAAAACAAGGGATTTGTTTGGGAGTTCTTTTGGTCAGAATCTGATTCAGCCAATGCCTAATCGATGGGTATATCGGTTTTTTCTATAGTACTAATAGAGAATACCTACTTTCTATTTGTGTATTGCGCTGCTAGGTTAGGGCGCATGCTAACTACCTCGTTTTTAAGGGAAAGATGATGGTAATACCTGAAAACAGCAGCATCGTGATTTTCGGTGCTTCGGGAGACTTGACATACCGTAAGTTGATACCGGCTTTGTATCATTTGTATGCCAGCAATCAACTGCCAAAGTCCTTTGCTATTCTCGGCGTTAGTCGCACTGAGTATAGTGACGAATCCTATCGTGAAAAGCTAAAACGCTCTATGCAAGAGCTGGAGAAAACCGAACCAGAAACGTTAGACGCTTTTTGTGAACATCTTCATTATCAGCCATTGAACACTTCAGATGTCGATGAATACAGTCATCTCGCAGGTCGCTTAGAAGAGATTGCTGATCAATATGGTTTTGTGCAACGCAACACCCTATTCTATCTTGCTACTCCTCCTAGCCTTTATGGCGTTATTCCTGGATGTCTTGCTGCTCATAACCTTAATGATGAATCCAATGGTTGGAAACGCATCATCATCGAAAAACCATTCGGTTACGATTTAAAATCAGCGCAAGATCTCGATATCGAAATTCATCGTCACTTCGAAGAACATCAAATTTATCGTATCGACCATTACCTTGGTAAAGAAACCGTACAAAACTTACTAGTATTCCGTTTTGCTAACGGCATGTTCGAGCCACTTTGGAACCGTAACTTTATCGACTACGTGGAAATCACTGGGGCTGAGTTCCTAGGCGTAGAAGAACGTGGTGGTTATTACGATGGATCAGGTGCAGTGCGCGATATGTTCCAAAACCACTTGCTACAAGTGCTTGCAATGATGACCATGGAACCGCCAGCTGCCATCAATTCGAATTCAATTCGTAATGAAGTGAATAAAGTGCTGCAAAGCTTACAGCCACTTTCAGACGATGACCTACGCAATAACTTAGTACTAGGTCAGTACACTGAGTCAGAAGTACGTGGTCAGGCGCTAAAAAGCTACCGAGATGAACATGGTGTTGCTGATGACTCTCGTACTGAGACCTACATGGCGCTGAAAATGTTCATTAACAACTGGCGTTGGAATGGGGTTCCTTTTTACGTACGTTCAGGCAAACGATTACCAACTCGTGTGACTGAAGCGGTTATTCACTTCAAACGCACTCCTCACCCTGTCTTTGGCAAAAACGCTCCAGAGAACAAATTGGTGATACGTATCCAACCTGACGAAGGTATCTTAATGAGCTTTGGCTTAAAAGAACCTGGTGCTGGTTTTAATGCGAAAGAAGTGTCCATGGACTTCCACTACGACTCGCTCACAGAAACGCAGATGCTCACCGCATACGAACGCTTACTGCTCGATTCTTTAAATGGTGACCCGACGCTATTTGCGCGTACTGATGCTGTAGAGGCATGTTGGAAATTCGTGCAACCGATCTTAGACTTCAAACAAGATCCTCAAGCGTTATATGGATATGCTTGCGGCACATGGGGCCCTAAAGAATCCGATGATCTACTTAAACGTGATGGTCGTGATTGGCGCTTCCCATGTAAAAACCTAACAAATACGGATTATTGCGAATTATGATAAAACCAAAAATTTTTCAATCGGCTGATAAAGTCGTTGAAAACTTAGCTGACACACTTAAAGCGTATAGTGAACAAGGTCGCCCAGTACATATTTCTTTGTCTGGTGGTAGCACACCAAAGATGTTATTTAAACTCTTAGCAACTGACACTTACGCAAAATCCATTCAATGGAATAATCTTCATTTTTGGTGGGGTGATGAGCGTTGTGTGGCTCCAGATGATGCGGAAAGTAACTTCGGAGAAGCGAACACTTTGCTGTTTAGCCAAATCGACATCCCAGCAGAAAATATCCACCGCATCCGTGGTGAAGAAGATCCACAACAAGAAGCAGAACGTTTTGCACAAGAGATGGCCGACGTCATTCCTTGCGAAAACGGTACCCCTGTTTTTGATTGGATCTTATTAGGCGTTGGTCCTGATGGACACACCGCCTCTCTGTTCCCAAATAAAACTGACTTTGCTGATGAGAACCTTTCTGTGGTGGCATCTCACCCAGAGTCTGGTCAGTTGCGCGTGTCAAAAACAGCAAAAGTATTGGAAGCGGCAAAACGTATTAGCTACCTTGTACTAGGTGCAGGCAAGCAAGACATTGTTTACGAAATTCATACTACTCCAGCAGAAGAGTTACCTTACCCGGCAGCGAAAATTCAATCGAAATCGGGTGATACGGAGTGGTTTTTAGATATTGATGCAGCAGCAAAAATTGCGTGAGGAGATTATAAAATGAAAGGCGATATCGGTGTAATTGGCCTAGCAGTAATGGGCCAAAACCTTATCCTAAACATGAACGACCACGGTTTTAAAGTGGTAGCGCATAACCGTACGGCTGCGAAAGTTGATGAATTCTTAGAAGGTGCAGCAAAAGGCACTAACGTTATTGGTGCACACACGTTAGAAGAACTCGTAGAGAAACTAGAAACACCACGTAAAGTGATGCTTATGGTTCGCGCTGGCGCAGTTGTTGATACTTTCATCGAAAAATTAGTACCCCTACTAGATAAAGGTGACATCATCATTGATGGTGGTAACACTAACTACCCAGACACTAACCGTCGTGTGGCAGCTCTTCGCGAGAAAGGCATCCACTTCATCGGTACTGGCGTTTCAGGTGGTGAAGAAGGTGCTCGTTTCGGACCTTCAATTATGCCTGGCGGCGCACCTGAAGCTTGGGAAGCAGTAAAACCTATCTTCCAAGGCATCTCAGCAAAAACTGATGCTGGCGAACCTTGTTGTGATTGGGTTGGTAACGACGGTGCTGGTCACTTCGTTAAAATGGTACACAATGGCATCGAATACGGTGACATGCAGCTAATCACTGAAGCGTACCAATTCATGAAAGATGGTCTCGGCCTAAGCGCAGATGAGATGCAAGCTGTTTTTGCTGACTGGAACAAAACTGAACTAGACAGCTACCTAGTTGAAATCACTGCAGACATTCTTGGTTACAAAGATGAAGCAGGCCAACCTCTTGTAGACAGCATCCTAGATACTGCTGGTCAAAAAGGTACCGGTAAATGGACAGGCATCAACGCACTAGACATGGGTATCCCACTAACGTTGATCTCTGAGTCTGTATTCTCTCGTTGTCTATCTGCTCTGAAAGACCAACGTGTTGAAGCTGAAAAACTATTTGGCACTAAAGACACTAAAGTATCAGGCGACAAACAAGAGTGGGTTGATGCACTTCGTCAAGCACTACTTGCATCAAAAATCATCTCTTACGCGCAAGGCTTTATGCTAATGCGTGAAGCATCAAACGAAAACAACTGGGACCTAAACTACGGTAACGTAGCCCTAATGTGGCGTGGTGGCTGTATCATCCGCAGCGCATTCCTAGGCAACATTCGTGATGCATTTGCGAACAACCCAGATCTTGCATTCCTAGGTTCTGATGAATACTTCAAAGGTATCCTAGACAACTGTCAAGCAGCATGGCGTAAAGTAGCAGCGAAATCACTAGAAGTAGGCATTCCAATGCCTTGTACTACTTCTGCATTGAGCTTCCTAGACGGTTACACAACCGCTCGTCTTCCAGCAAACTTGCTTCAAGCTCAACGTGATTACTTCGGCGCACACACTTATGAACGTCTAGATCGTCCACGTGGTGAGTTCTTCCACACTAACTGGACTGGTACAGGCGGCGATACAGCGTCTACTACTTACGACGTATAATTAAAGTGTAAAGGTTTCCACCTTAGCACTACGCCTTAAAAATACATCGAAAGGAGGATGTCAACTTTGTTGGCATCCTCTATTTTCTATACGGTATCGCATAGAGGAGATGTCCATGACGTTTAATCATTTCTATTCTTTAGCTCCTGAAGTACTTGTAACGGAATTGCCAACGTATGAGCAACAAGAACAAACGCCACACGAGACGGAAACTCTTCGCCAACAATGGGTGAAACAGGCACAGGAAGAAGGTGGGTTATAATCCACCTTTTATACTGATCAAAAAAGAGCACTTGCGTGCTCTTTTTTTAATTCATGCGGATCATCATGGATAACTACTGAACTTTGAATTGCCCGACTACATTGGATAGACCGTTTGAGGTTTCTCCAAGGTTCTGACTAATACGGTCAGTATCATCCGCATTCTGATTCAATTGGCTAATTAACTGCTGAATTTCAGCCATATTACGGCTGATTTCTGACGTTACATGGCTTTGTTCCTCTGCTGAGGTTGCCATTAGCGTGTTAAGGTCATTAATCTCAATGACAGATGCTGTCATCGTGTTAAGTGACTCCATGACCTTATTCGTATTATCCGCGGTGGCTTCACAACTGCGACGAGTTGATTCCATTTTAGTGACAACACTATCTGTTGTTTGACGCAACTTACTCAACATTTCGTTAATTGTACCAGTGCTTTGCTGAGTACGGCTTGCTAGCGCGCGCACTTCATCAGCTACCACCGCAAAACCACGCCCTTGCTCTCCGGCACGTGCTGCTTCAATGGCTGCATTCAACGCAAGCAAATTGGTTTGCTCAGCAATTTCACCTATCACTTGCAGTACGCCTTCGATGCGTTTGGTATCGTCGCTCATGGCCGAAATGGTAGAAGCCATATCTGTCACGTCCGTTTCCAAATTATGGACACTGCCTACCGCTTCATTGATAACAACTTTGGATTCGCCAGCATAACTACTGGTCGTTTCCGTCAGTTTAGCGGCATCAGAGGCACTCTGTGCAATCGAACCTGCCGTCGCATTCATCTCTTCAATGGCAGTAATAACCTGTTCTGTTTCAACTGTATGCGCACTTAATACTTGCACGTTCGATTTAGATTGATTGCTCAATTTTACTACCGCACCATCAATATGCGATGCCGAATCAGACACTTGAATAAACATGCCTTGTAGTTGCTCGATAAAACGGTTAATTGATTGGCTAATTTGGCCTATTTCATCGTTAGATGCGACATCCAACCGTTGGGTTAAATCGCCATTACCTTGAGATAAACCAGCCACTAGTGCTTTTAAGCGCATCAGAGGCTTAAATGCTAAATGAAGTAATGCGATACTTAATGAAATCACCACAGCCGCGCAAATCAAAAGCGCTAACGTGATTTTCCAGTTTAAAGAGGAGGTATTTTGTTGGATACGGGCGTTATCGATGTAGCCATTCAATTCCCACTCATTATTAGCAACATTGATCGTTTGACTAATCTTAGTTAGGTTATCGCCTTGCTTATTACTAAAGATAGTGGTGCCATTCTTGGAAATAAGCTCTAAATAACTGCCATCTAACGCGTACTGTTTCAGCACATTTTGAAGGGCACTTAAATCAATAACAAAGAAATCAACAGAATCATCAGGGCGGCGTTGAGAGATTGTGATGGTTGGATGTTCACCTTCCATCATCACTTGGCTTACTTTAGCTTTATTCGTTTGCTTGTCGGCAGCCGTCACATAAGGCTGAGCCTTATCGTCATCCATATTACCGGTTGAATCAAACGCGTAACCATTCACGACTTTGACAATACGAAAGAAACCGGTGGTTTTTTTTGTATCAGCGATGTCCATCATACTAAAGTTCAAACTTTTAGCGAGATTGACTTTCGTCTTCAGTTCACTCTCTAGTTTTTGGTTAACTAATTCAATGTTGTGTTTAATATTTTGTGTATCGGTCTGTTTTATATAATTGCTAATGAAATAATTAACACTTAAATACGAAACGAAGATCGTTACAGTAATAATGGCGACAATGACAAGAATTATCTTGTTCTTAAACGAAAAACTTCGCATAACACCTTATATCCTTCAAAGTGATTGACTGTTTTATTCACTACCAGAACCATAAAATCTACCGACAATAGGTACACTACACACATCCATAACGACAATGAAATATGTGCAAAAACTGACCTACCGCCAAGCTATTTACAAATTATGGGCATTCATGCAGTGCTTCTAATGACTAACGATTGGCATATTATTTTTATTTATAAAACACATGCTATTCGAGCTTGCACTCTGTTGCAATCCTAAAAGAGTATTATTCTACCTATTTTGGCCTATTTATCGGACAAAATAGAGAAAATCGCCGCGTAACTACGCTAACTAACGCTTAAAACGACAATAAAATATGCATCGTGTTGCTATTAAGTAATCGATTTAAATAGAACAAAAACGCATAGACTTCTTCGTATACCCAAATGACCTCAAAATGCAGGATTCAGAGCTTCATCAACGGGCCTAGATCAAGCTCAATCACGGCAGGAATGGCCATTCCCTTTCAACGTGATTGGGCGTAGAAATAGGCTTGTTGATGAGCTCCCGAAGGGCGAGTTTTATTCGCTCCTAGACTGTGTTACTGATTTTCAACGTAGAATTCCTATGTCTTCAAACCAGCGCCTTACCTAAGAGCGAATATGTTCTCGCTGAAACAGCATATTGAGGTTGCTTGGGTATAAACCCAAATGACCTCAAAATGACCTCAAGATGCAAAATGTTTGCAATCGAGTCGTTGCCGTACTGACAACTCACACTAATATTTGTTTTGATTTAGCGACATTACTTTTATAGAGTCCAAACCACGATGTAATTTTTATTGTTATTTGCTAGACAAGTTTGCATATTAAGTGGTCGAACAAACCTAAATTTGTGGCAAGGTTGCCATTGGCTATTGCAACCTTATAAAATTCACTTTAGGTTATAGCCGTCTGAACGTCTTTACGTTTATGCATAGATTAATTTGAAGAGGTCTACTATGTTAAATCAAGCTGTGAACATTCTCGACGGTGGGATGAGTCGTGAAATCGAAAAGCGCGGAGCGCCTTTCCGTCAACCGGAATGGTCAGCGCTAGCGCTAATCGAAACCCCAGAAATTGTCCGCGATGTTCACCAAGCCTTTATTACGAGTGGAGCTCAGATTGTGACAACAAACAGTTACGCACTGGTTCCCTTTCATATTGGGGAAGAGCGCTTTCATCAAGAAGGGCAATTGCTCGCTTACCGTGCTGGTGACATGGCTCGCCAAGCAGTACAACTTACTGGTAATCAAGCGCAAGTTGCTGGTTCTTTGCCTCCTCTATTTGGTTCATACCGTGCCGACCTATTTGATGCAGAACATGTTGAAGAGATCGCTACCCCCATCATAGAAGGTTTGGCACCGCATGTTGATTTATGGCTCAATGAAACGCAAAGCCTGATTGCCGAACCCACTGCTATAAAAAGTCTGCTAAAGAAACTAGGTCACGCTGATAAACCGTTTTGGGTTTCTTTTACTCTAGAAGATGAACTGGTTGCAGAAGTGCCAGCGCTCCGTTCTGGAGAATCAGTCGCTGAGGCTATTAAAGCAATGGTCGAGGTTGGCGTCGACGCGATTTTATTTAACTGCTGTCAACCAGAAGTGATTGAAGCAGCATTAGTCGTCGCGAAACAAACACTCGTCGAGCTCGGCAAAGCTGATATTCCTTTAGGTGCCTATGCAAATGCCTTTGCGCCACAATCTAAAGACGCCGCGGCCAATGAAGAACTCGATGAGGTGCGAGACGATCTCACACCACCTGCTTACGTGCAGTGGGCGGAAAAGTGGCAAAAGGTAGGGGCAAGCCTTATTGGCGGCTGTTGCGGTATTGGAACGGAACACATTGCAGAGCTTAGCCGCCACTTCTCAAAATAACCGATAGAACCTCCTTTCCTTTACAAAAAAGGCGCTTCTCATTCTTGAGGAGCGCCTTTTTTTACTACGCTAGAAATCATCAGTTAAACTATTTAGTGACTCTTTAATATCCTCCAGCATAAAATGTGATCGATTGCATAATTATTAACCACGCCATATGAAAAATCACACAAAATTCATATTTATCAATCATTTAATAAAACACAAACCGTTAAATGAGCTGAGATAGTGATCTCATTCATGCTTATTTGGTTGCGTTAATATGATTCGGTTAAGTCAGTTATAACACACGATTTAATGCTCAGCAGTGGTTTATATATTTATTATAAATACTAATAAAACAATTACTTATATAACGTAAACAACCTCTAACCTATAAGTGTATTTATGCAATTAAGAGAACAACTAGCGGAGCGTATTGTTGAGCGGGCGCAAAAGATCATCAAATATCCACTCAATGTTATGGATGAAACTGGCATTATTATCGCCTCGACAAATCACGCAAGAAAATATCAAAAACATGGCGGCGCGGTTCTCGCGTTAAGTGAACTTAAAGCCATAGAAATTGGCGACTCCATGCTTCCTGAATTTACCAACGCCCAACCAGGGGTTAACCTCCCTATTATGTTTAAAAATGAAGCCATCGGTGTTATTGGCATATCCGGACCTCTAAAGGAGGTTCGACCCTTTGGGGAATTGGTAAAAATGTCAGCTGAAATGGTGGTGGAATATACATCAATGGTCGAAATGACTCGCTGGAGCGAACGAAGACGTGAAGAGTTTTTGCTCGAATGTATCGATCAAACGGTTTCTCAAGATCATCTTATTGATATGGCCGCCCAGCTAAAAGTCGATATTTTTAACAAACACGCAGTCTGCATTATTGAAGCAAACAACAGTGAACATCAAAAACATATTGCTCAAGTGTTAAACACTTGGTCGCGGCAACGGCTTAAAGCAGAATATTCTCATAAAACGACATTAGTGCTATTTAAAGCATGTGATATTAAACCTGAGCAAAATACTGTTGATGATTGGCAGAGTTTGCAAATGCATTTAAAAGATGAACTACGTATTCCATACCACTGTGCATTAGGAAATATTTACGATCATCCGTACGAAATTCCCTTCGCATTTGAAAGTGCGATGGCAGTGTTAAAATCAGGGATGCGTCTCAATCCAGATGAGCGCTTTTATCAGTACAGCGATTATGAAATACCGTCGTTATTCGAAGGCACATTCTCCGCGTGGCAAAAAGACAAGCTCATCGCCCAAGCCGGTCAGTTAGAATTAGCGGATCCAACCTTAATTCACACGTTACTCATTTGGTTCGAGCACGATTGTGATGTAAAACAGACCTCAGAACATCTTTATATCCATCCCAATACCCTCCGCTATAGACTGAAGCGAGTGGAAGATATCTGTGATATTAATTTGCATCACTATAAAGATGTTTGTCGGCTCTACTTCAGCTTAATTTTGTAGGCAAAATATACGGATTTTTAACGTAGATAACTATGGTTACAAATCAGAACCTAGCCTCAAAGAGAATACTGTCTTGCGCCAACATTATTTCAAGGTGACTTGGGGGTATGTAAGTATGAATTCGGTTTGAAAACCAAGCCGCGCAAGTACGCGGCTCTGCTCATGGCTAATCAAGTAACAGGAGCGGGGTTAAATACAGCTAGCGCATTGTGCAATCCCCACTTATCTGAATAGGTTAATTGCCGACCGCTGGCGACTTTCAAAATGGTATGGAAGATCTCCCAGCCTTTTTCTTCAATACTATGTTCACCTGTCGCGACGGTACCTGCATTGATATCCATTAAATCAAACCAACGGCGCGCTAACGAATTTCGCGTTGCCACTTTGATAACGGGTACGGCATCTAACCCATACGGTGTACCACGTCCTGTGGTAAACACTTGCACCGTAATTCCAGAAGAAAGTTGCTGAGTGCCACAGACAAAATCACTCGCGGGTGTTGCCGCAAAGATCAACCCTTTTTGGGTGGGGCGCTGACCCGGGGAAAGTACCTCCACAATCGCACTACTGCCAGATTTTGCGATAGAACCCAGAGCCTTCTCAACCACGTTCGCTAAACCGCCCCGTTTATTCCCTGGTGAAGGATTTTCCCGGCGATCAGTTTGCCCAAGACTGAGGTAATCATCGTACCATTTCATCTCCTCTTTCAGTCGTTCTCCGACCTGCTGGTCACGACAACGAGGCCCTAATAGATGCACAGCATCACGTACTTCAGTAACTTCGGAAAACATGACTGTCGCACCACAGCGAACCAGTAGATCACTCGCATACCCAACTGATGGGTTTGCGGTCACTCCAGAAAAGGCATCACTGCCGCCACATTGCACACCAACGACCAAATCAGAAACCGGACAAGGTTCGCGGTGACGTTGATTGAGCTTATCTAAGTGGGTTCGTGCCGTTTCGAGAATGTCATGAACCATAGATTGAAACCCGACATGTTCTTCACTTTGTAAAGTAATGATACTGGCATCATCAATATTGATGCGTTGATCAGAGTCAGTGCCGAGCAGTAGCTTATCCGGTGTCAGTTTTTCACAACCGAGCCCGACAACGAGTACTTCACCACCAAAATTCGGGTTCATCGCTAGGTTATGAATGGTCCGTATTGGCACCACAGAAGCTGGCGCATTAATCGCGACTCCACAACCATATAAGTGATTCAACCCCACCACCCCATCCACATTCGGATAATGAGGTAACAGTTCACGTCGAATCATATCGACCATGTAATCAACGACGCCCGCAACACAGTGCACACTGGTGGTAATGCCAAGCAGGTTTTTGGTTCCGGCGCTGCCATCAGGATTACGGTACCCCATGAAAGTGTACCCAGCCAGTTCAGGCAATGGCTCCGGAACCTTCGTTGCTATAGGGATGGATGTCAAAGGAGGCGCTTCCGGTAAATCCACGACAAATTGGCTGATCCAATGACCCGTCTTTAATGGTTGATTAGCATAACCAATCACTTCGCCGTAACGAAGTATCGCTTCTCCTTGCTCAATGGGCTCCAACGCCACTTTATGCCCTTCTGGAATATCTTCCTCAAGAATGAGGCCTGGGTATAGTTCTGTTCCTTTGGGTAACCCACCATCAGTCACAACAATAGCAACGTTGTCATCTGGGTGAACTTTTATATATTTGGGGGATTCAGTTTTCATAGGCAGAGGCTTATTGTTATTGAATTAACTATAAAATTACCGAATTACCCGATAAATAGCATCAGTACTTATCTCAATAATACCGCCTATTTTTTAGCCTTATCTTGTACAAACAAACAACAAACCAAATCTAAATCACACCATCCCTTGCATGTTGCAATATCAGCCTGTCATTAGTTTTTATAATGCAAAACTAATACAGACCAATAGTAAATCATCAGCTTATGTCACGTAATTTATCGTAAATTCTGGTTATTTCCTAAACACAATATGAACAGAGTATAAACTGACAAACACCATGAAATGGATAATAAAGTAGCATATTAAGTGATGTTTATTTAGATAAATATGTTGTTATAAACATATATTTATCATTATTTACTAAAAACAAAATCAATGAGTTATTAAAAATTAAAAATATTATTAACCAAAATCAAAGTTGAGATGCAGTGTTTCATGTAGCTTGCTCGCCATATTAATTATAAGCCTATAGAGCCACCTGATAGGAACAACCATGCTTCTTTTATACAAGAACAAAACGGTCGGTTTTCAATTTCGAGTCATCATGACTGCGTGCTTGTTAATCGCCTTTTCAGCTATTGCAGCTTTGGTTTACCAAAATGCATCCGATGTATTGCTGAACTCGACCTTGAAAGAACAACAATCTCGAGTGGAAGCTCTTGCAAAGAGTATCTCTAGTCAGTTCGACGCCTATTTATCAAATAGCCGCACACTGGAATCTACTTTTCGTAATGGCTATTTGAATGGACTCACTCGCGCTAATTCTACTGTTCATTTTGCAGGGCACGATATTCGTGATCTTACTGTGGATGGACAAAGTTTAATTGGCCAATTTTCACTCGTCGATCGTTTCTCTCATGACACCGGAGCAGTAGCCACATTATTTGCGCCGGTAGGTAACGATTGGCTACGCGTTTCAACCTCATTGAAGAAAAACAGTGGTGAACGTGCTGTAGGCACCTTTTTAGGTACAAACCACCCAGGCTATCAAAAATTGATGCAAGGGCAGCCTTACTATGCTGCCGTTGACTTATTTGGCGTACGTTACATCACTTACTATGCGCCAATTACGAACCGACGTGGCCGAATTATCGCGATTTCATTTGTTGGGGTGCCCGTTGAAAAAGCGGCTCAAGATACCTTTGAAGCATTAAGCCAAGTGAAATGGGGTAAAACTGGTTACAGTATTGTGGTTGACAACGATGCTCATAACCTTGGTCATTACTTACTCCACCCAACCTATACAGAAAAAGACCCTTCGATAATTTCACAAGCAGATGCCGTAGGGGGACATCCATACAAGACTATTTTTGAACATGATAAAGGTACCATCATTTACAAGTTCAAAAATGAACAGTATTCCGGTGATAAATACCTTGTATATGCAACAGTTCCAGGTTGGAACTGGAAATTATTAGGTGGCACTTTTATTGATGAGGTCACCCAAGCCAGTCGTGATTTACTGACTCAAATTATCATCGCATTTCTGATTGTGGGTGCTGTTACGCTTGTCATTATTTCACTATTTATCGCCAAAACGACCAAACCATTACATAAAGTATCTAGCTACATGGAACGCTTAGGAAATGGCGAAGTAAGCCTAGATATACGCAGTGGCGACACACGCTCAGCGAATGAAATGGTTCGCTTACATAACAGTGTTGCTTCAATGGCAAACCGCTTAAGTGAATTGGTTTCAGACATTCAATCTTCCAGTAATCAGGTGCAAGCCCATTCTGATAGCGTGATGAGTGATGCGACCAATAATTTAGCCCAAGCAGATTTGCAACAAAGTCAGATTGAGCAAGTTGTTACGGCCATTGAAGAGATGGCGACATCGGCTCAATCAGTGGCACAGCAAGTGGAAGCCATCGCGAGTAACGTACGTGAAGCGGACATAAGCACCCAATCTGGCTTATCAATGGTTGAGGAAGTGTGTGTCGATGTTGCCCAGCTTAACGATCAATTAGATCAATCAGCACAAGCCATCCAGCAAGTCAGTACCGACAGTGCGAGCATCCAAACCGTAACCAAAATGATTGATGAAATTGCAGAACAAACCAACCTACTAGCCTTAAATGCTGCCATTGAAGCGGCTCGGGCAGGAGAGCAAGGCCGAGGGTTTACCGTCGTCGCTGATGAGGTGAGAACCTTAGCACATCGTACTCAAGTTTCCGTTAAAGATGTGGTCGATATTATAGGGGAAACTAAAGCATTCGACGAGTAATGCCGTTGAGCTCATGCATCAAAGCCAAGCGAATTCCAATCGAGTGTTGCAACGTGCTCAAGAGGCAGGTTCATCATTAGAATCTATCGCGGGTCAAGTGCGCGATATTGCCAGTCAATCGGATACCATTGCAGCGACGGCAGAAGAGCAAGCACAAGTTTCTCACCAAGTCGCATCCAGTGCTGCAGAAATCAGTGAACTCAACAGCCAAACTCGTGAGGTAAGTGCTCAGACAAAACGCAGTGCCTCAGAGCTTTCTGAGCAAGCAATACATCTAAAAGCACAAATGGATTATTTCCATTAACAACAAAAAGCCAAACGAGAACACAGGATTGTGTTCTCGTTATTTATTGACGAGCTCAATTCCATCAAGAGACAAATTCTTAGTCGATTAAACCTGCCACACGCTTAACTAAACTTTAAATTGAGTAACGCGCTGCAGCATATTTCTCGCAATATTGGTCACTAAATTGCCCGAATCGGACACTGATGTCGCGGCACTGCGTGATTGGTCAATTAACTGACGTAAATCATCAACACTAGTATGAACGGCTTGAACTACTGATGCCTGCTCTTCTGTGGCTGTCGCTACCTGCAAATTCATCTCTTGCACCCGCCCAACTAAATGTTGAATGCGAGAAAAAGCTTCGCTGACTTTATCTGTCATATCAACGGATTCGGCCATCAATTCACTGCCTTGTGTCATGGCTTGCTGCGTTTCTTTCACACCATCGATCAAGCCACCCACCATAGATTGAATATCTTCTGTCGATGCCTGAGTTCGCTGGGCGAGCGTTCTTACTTCATCGGCAACAACAGCAAATCCACGCCCTTGCTCTCCTGCCCGAGCCGCTTCAATGGCAGCGTTAAGCGCAAGAAGGTTGGTTTGATCAGCAATACCACTAATAATATCGAGTACCGCGGTTATCTTATCGGTATCCGAAGCTAGCGAAGCGATACGATCAGTTGCTGAATTTACGCTCGTAGACAACTTATTGTTAAGTGAGCGGTTTGAATCAATCAGTGTCTTCCCATCAAGCGCAGCTTGTCTGGCATCTTCACTTTCTGCCGAGGTATTTTGGGCATTCGATGAGATTTCTTGTACGGACACGTTGATTTGCTCGAATGAACTAAATAGTAACCCTAAGTGTTCTTCCTGATTGCGCCCTATTTCTAGCGTCTGTCGCGACACACTTTGCAGTGTTTCACTATCTCTGTGTAACTCTTCGACATCATGAACAACATGACGAATCAGCCCCTGCAATTGATCTAGCAATTGGTTCATACTTTGACTGAGCATTCCTAGTTCATTTTGGCTTTCGACAGGTAATCGGGTGACTAAGTCACCTTTGCCCTTAACAATATCGTCGACCAGCTTTTGAATCGCTCCAATCGCAGAAGAAATAGAATTTGGAATAATAAACAGTAGAACCAAACCCAGCACAACGGAGGCGACCGAAATGATCATCGTCCACATCTCTTTTTGACTGGCCAACATCACAGATTGAGTATGAGTCTGTTTGGCGCGCTCACCCAACATTTCACCCGCAATATCATACATATCACGTAAAGTATCGAACTGTATTTCTGAGTTTTTAAACCTTTCACGGACTACCTGCCGCCCTTCTGTATCGACTTGTTCAAACACCAGTAATGCAGAAGAGTGCCATCGATCGTACTGAGATTTGAACCCATTCAATTTGTTGGTGATATCGGGATACAGTGCCATTAAACTCAAGTATTGATTCATTCGTTCGAGCGCTTGCTGAGCATTTTCATCAAATGATATTTTTGCATCTTTAATGACTTCGCTACCGAAAATAATTGAGTCTTGCTGTGCTTTAAGCGCTTGATATAGATCGCGATCCGCATTAATCACAGCGCTTTGGGCAACTAACAAACGAGTCGCGAACAAGTCAACATTCTCGTTTAGGTGCTTAACCGCTAAAAAATTAATGATACTGACCACGAGTAACAACGCAGTCAGCATAAAAATCGCCAGACCTATCCGAGCTCGAATAGTGAGTGCTTTTAACATGTCAACGATATCCTTATTGTGTTATCAATATTGACCTGGCCAGACATGAATATTCTTTTTATAATAGATACCCACGATGATAGATGGCCATTAAAGCCCTGATTAAGCTTGACCAGTACTCATTGATGACGCTCTGAATCCTACATTAGACGACATCTGGGTATAGTTAATATATTAGTAATGAAGTCATCAATTACCACCTCTTAGGCAATTAAAAATATAAAAAAAGGGATAAACCGTTAGGCTTATCCCCTCATACATTGTACTTACTTTACGAACAACTCATCTCAACTAACGATTTACCGATCAGTTGCTCAACACGTTTGTCACAACCATCGCCAAAATGTTGTTCTGATAATTTATACAAACGTTCCAGCTCATTATGAGCAAAATCATTGGCTCGTTCCGCGGTAACAATATGATGAAATAACAATCGTAAAATAGCGGTAAACTCTGAGTTCTTTAACGCATTGTTCCAGCTCACTGCAAATTTCTCTAGATCATGATCGAAATCCAAATGAGTAATCATCATTTTAAAAATGCGACCATCGAGAGCAGACGCGAAGTCTGTTTTTTTAGGGAAATGGTGGCTAATACCAGTGCGCGACACGCCAGTCTGTTGACTCAACGTGGTATATGACATTTTGTCATACCCCAGTCGAATAAGCTGATCTACGACGGCATCCATGATCTTCTGAATTGTCACTTCAGTATCTTCTTTACTACGCTTTGGCATCTTAAGGGCTCTACTTAAATATCTCTAAAACATTACCATTCAAAAATATGATAAACACTTAACTCCTATGCATATTTGTAGTCAATATGGAGATATCGATTATGCGCTCAGTTACACACAACAGCCCATTTTTCTAATAAGTGTTACAAAAATATCAATAAATGTGCTTGATTCATTCGCATTTTTAGCGAAGTTAACTGCGTACTTTGTTAGCTCACTCGATAATTGAACCATTTAACTAGATTATTATTGTGCAGGAGTAGCACATGCAATTTGTTACACATGTAACTGGTGCAAATATATCGGTTTCAAGTGTATCAATACATTGATAAATCTCACATTATAAGAAACTAGTGGCCTATATTAGGCAACTTTTTGCCTTATACCGCAAGATTAAGGGATGTTGATTGCAGCAACATCTCAAAATCACATTAGCATTGAATTTGAACGGAATGTTGAATAAAAGTAATCGGTCAATCAATGTCCTCACCCCATACCAATTATGGCCGGTTATGCATTTTTACGCTTAAATGAAATACTCACTCAATGAAGAAAATCCTTGGTAGTATTATGTTTGGCAAGCGAACTCAAGAGCGGTAAAATAACCCTGTTATTTATAAGAGGATTAAGAGATGAGTAACGAAAGCTACGTAGAAGAAGAAGTATGTGAAGCGTGTGGTTGCGCGGGTGAAATGGGCTATGTCATTGGTGAAGGTGATGAAATCGCTGAAGTGTCTATTTTCGCTAACGAATTTGCTGCCTTGCATGCAGAACTGGATAAATATGTTGTTCTTGCTAAACAAGTCAATGAAAACGTTAAATATGAAGTATCACCACTAGCAGAAGATGCAACTGAATTACACGCTCGGTTTCAGTTTGAAGTGAGTGCTGAAAAAATCATCTTTGAATTAAAAACACGCTCTCTTACCAAATAAGATGACAGTTGCTGCGGTATACTCAATCACCGCACCCGGAGAATGTCCCTTATTTCTCTGTTTTAAATAAGCGAGTCGTTGACTCGCTTATCGATATCGATCTACCGTTTTTCTTTGCTCATTTCATCAAGCACGCTAGTATGAGTCTGTTTATTTAGTTATTGATGAGTTTAAGTATGCTTAAAGCGTTTCTTATTAGTGCCGTTCTAATATTCAGTACTCACGCCTCTGCTGTGCCGCTGGATATCTATCACATACTCAACTTTCTCGATAATTACGGTAATTTGGATCTGCGTAATAAGCCTTACACAAGCTTACCAGATAGCTTAGATGTGAAAGGGAATGTCAATATTAGTAAGACCAATATCAAGAGCTTACCTAATGGTATGAAAATTAATGGCAGCCTTGATGCTTCTCATAGCAATTTAGTCAAAATTCCTCGCGGCACTTACATTCGGGGTTACGCGAATTTGATGGCGAGTAAAATCACTAATTGGCCGCGTGGGATTCAAGTTGGTGGATACATCAACTTAGCAAATACTCCTCTCGTAAAATTACCACCTCGATTTCGAGTTAAAGGGGATCTGAGCGTAGTAAGAACCCCACTGGCAGAATTACCAGAAGGATTAATCGTTGAGGGAAACCTTTACATTGGCGGTTCAAAAATCACTAAATTCCCTGATACGATGACAGTCAAAGGCAATATCTATTTAGGTGGTAATCGTGTGACTCATTGGCCCAAAAATCTAACGTTAGGCGGAGCGGTCGCACCTTAATAGTCCATACCACCAGCAACAAAAAAAGAGGCAATGCCTCTTTTTTTGTTGTGTATATCATCAGATGTTGACTAATTAACTGTGGTTACGTACCGGATTGGCGTAACTATCGAGTAAAAACTGGTGGGCATCTGGAGGCAATTGTGCCAATTTATTCGCTAACGTTGCTTTGATCTCCGGTGTAATATCGTCACTCTCAACACCAGCCGCTAACTTATTGATCGGATACAATTTGTAGTGATCGTGAATTTGACGGTCTATCTCTTCGGCTAATTCATCTGGTGTGCTAAACGGCTGCTCAATCACATCGCCGAATGACACATGGATACGGCCTTTATTACCAATAATACCTTGAATAATACTTTCGATATCTTCAAATTCACTTTTTTCGTATTCGCCTTTCGTGGCTTTTTCATACAGTTCACGTGCTTTAGCAATGTCGCATGGATCGTTCTCATAGGAGATCGATACAGGGACAATTTTAAGCAAACGAATATAATCTGAAAACTCCACCTTTTGCTTACGACCTTCCACATGAAACATTTTCAGAATAGCGGGATCAGTATAATCATTACCATCTTTCGCTCTCCCCTCGCGCTGAGCGATCCAAATGGAATTATTCGTCTCTAACGAGTGCTTGATGTAGGCAGATAGAGTCCCGAGAGCCTTCATCATTTCACGCGGACCTTTTGCCGAGCGCTTAACAATAAAGCTTTTGTTCAGTTTCATTAACTCCGTTGCACATGGCTTACGTAACAGGTTATCACCAATCGCGATACGGACAGTACGATGACCGTGGATGTACAACCCATAGTTGACCAACGCAGGATCCATAGCAATATCACGATGGTTAGAGATAAACAAATAAGCGCAATTTTTGTCTAATTTATCTAAACCACTGTATGTCACACCTTTTGAAGTCTTCGCCAGGCTGAGATCCATGTACTTTTTGACTTCCATTTGAATCGCTTCAACGGTAGTCAATTTCGCCCATTTAAATTTAAGATATGCTTTAATGAATGGACTCATTAAAGATTTAACCCAACCGGGTTGGTGTTCGAAACGATGTTGTAATATTGCAGAGATAAACTCTTCATCGTTAATCAACCTGCTAATTGCTGCAGGAATTTCATCGTCATGGTAGGGACGAATCTCTAAAAAAGGATCTGTTGTCGTTGTCATTGTATTGTACATCAAATAAAAAGCAGGCTTATTCTACGCATACTCGCTATTGCTCGCAGCTATCATAAGCACATAATTCATCAGGTCAGACCAGATAATACATCAGTATCCGACAAAGTTGGCTTTTATCAGCAGAAACGGTAATCTTAGCGCCCTTACATCCATGAGGTACTCTATGAACTACGCGATTTCATCCGACGCACGCCACATCTCATCACTTGAGACTACAGCTCGTAAACGAGCCATCAAACACAGCTTGATTCACGTAGAGCAAGGGTTGGCTCTTTGTCGTTTGGGAAAAATCGAGTATGCCATTGAACCGGGCCAAACCTTTTGGATTCCAATCGAATGTCTTAATGCACTGACATTCTTTCCCAATACCCAGATTATCCGAATCGATTTTTCTGTTCGACTACAAGAGTGCTTTCCTCGTCAAGCAGGATTTGTCACTCTAACCGCTCTCGCTGCTGCCGTACTTCAGCGCTTAAAAACGACTGAGCGAGACAACACGATTTATTCTCATCTCTCACAGATATTAAAAGCTGAAGTGCTTGATCTCGTTCCTAACTGTCCAGTTAGCGAACTAACCCAGCAAATCACATCTTGGAAGCCAAATCACCCTAGCGATTTGAGCCAAGAACAGCACATGGTATTACTTGTGAGAGAAGCAATCAAACGCCATCAAAGCGGAACCTCAATTAATTCTATCATTTCTGATTTATTTCAAGGCGATAAGGATCGATTTTCTCAGTGGTCAAAAGTGATTGCAGATATGACTTGGTAAAAGTCACCACTATACCCAAATAACCTTAAAATGTAGGATTCAGAGCTTCCTCAAGGAGCCTATATCAAACTCAGTAACGGGCAGGGATGGTCATTCCCTTTCAACGTGATTGGGCGCAGAAATAGACTTGTTGATGAGATCCCGAAGGGCGAGTTTTTATTCGCTCCTAGGCCTGTGTTACTGATTTTCTACGTAGAACCACTATATCTCCACTAATAGTAAATACATTCTTACTGAAACAGAATTTTGAAGTTACTTGGGTATATTTCAATTAATTTCAAATAAGCCTGCAAACCGACCCGGCACTATCACTAATTCATTGACCATTTGTCACAAAAATTGCCCCTAGGCAGCCTTTCTTCACGATACTAAAGCTATGAGTGCTTTTTATTTTTGCGAATACGTGCCGCTCTAACTCATCCAAAACACCAATTTATTAACACTACTCATAAACAAAGAAAATATATCATTTGTACATTGTTCGACTAATTGATTTAAAAACAATAAATGATGTTATTTCTATATATTATTAAATCACATCATCAGTCTAAATTATGAACGATTGTTTTTTATGAAAACATAGTTCAATTTTTTATTTACAAAATGGTTAACGCTAAGTTAAAGTTAACACAACCACTACATTGTAAGTAGTGACAGAACGCACGCAGAAAGCCAAATAAAAACCCAAAACAAAACAACAAGTTAATGTCATACCATCTGTGTTTTTTATTATTTTCAACATCTTACCAATAACAAGTCGTTGAAAATAACGACCAATCGAACCACAAATAGCGAATTTCATTAACATATTTTGCGTGTAAATGTTAATTATTATTGGAAAGTGAATTTAGCAATGGCATTTCAAAGAAATATTACTCGGCGTAAATTTCTTATGGCGTCAATTGTTGCTATGCCCATGGGAAACTTTATTCTTAGTGGTATATCAGCAGCTGAAGCTACAGAATTAGCAGCCCCAGATCTCGACGACTATAAACCTAGTTTTTTCACACAATCGCAATGGAAGTTTATATTGGCTGCTACAGACCAGCTAATCCCAGCAGGTGGTAATGGAAAAGCACCTGGCGCTCTTGAAACTAATGTTCCTGTTTTTATCGATCAACAACTCAATGATAGCGAATTCGGTAAAGAGATTTATATGCAAGGACCATTTCACACCGACTTACCTAAAACTCTCGGCTACCAAATTCCCTTTTATCCACAACAGATCTATCGCACTGCGATCAAAATCACTGACCAGTGGTGTAAGCAACAGTTTGGCCATGTGTATGCCGAACTCTCCAATGAGCAAAAACAGCAAGTATTGAGTGATCTGCAAGCGGATAAGATCAACTTTCAACAGTTTGGTGAAAATGCGCTGACCGCAGGTCAATTTTTCAGTCAACTACTGAGTGACACTCAAAACGGTTACTTATCGGATCCAATGTATGGCGGCAATAAAGGAATGAAAGCATGGATAGCACTCGGCTTCCCCGGTGCTCGCGCCAGTTTCACTGAATGGGTGAAACAACACAATGTTCCATACACTCTTGGCCCAGTTAGTCTTCAGGGCGACCGTGCATAACACGTCTGATATTTAAAAAGGTTTACTATGTCTGTTATTCAGAAAAAAGAAGTTGATGTCGTCATATGCGGTCTGGGTTGGACCGGCTCTTTAATGAGTATTGAATTGGCTATGGCTGGATTAACCGTCCGTGCTTTGGAAAAAGGCCCAGATCGATCGTATAAAGAAATGGCTTATCCAAAACCTGCTGACCAATATGCGTATGCCATTCGCAACAAGGTAATGACCACTCCAGCTGATTCAGCTATTACCTTTCGTTACAACATGAAAGAAGTGGCAGTACCAACGCGCAAATGGGGATTCTATGTCCCTGGTGGTGGTGTTGGTGGTTCAGGTTTACACTGGACGGCAGTATTACTTCGTCCCACGCCGACTGATATCAAATTGAAAACCTATGCAGATGAAGCATATGGTCCTGGCATTTTGGCGGAAAACATGCGGATCATGGACTTTCCATTTACTTGGGAAGAAATAGAACCGTTTTATACCAAATTTGAAAAAATTTGTGGTCTGTCTGGTAATACAGGTAATCTTCGAGGCGAAATTCTTGAAGGAGGTGACCCGTTTGAAGGTCCTCGTTCAGAACCCTATCCTCTACCAGCTTTGGAAGATACTCTCAACACTTCAATGTTTGCTAAAACAGCAAAAAAAATGGGGTACCATCCTTTCCCCAACCCAGCAGCTATTGCGTCTAAGAGCTGGACAAACCCTTACGGTAACCAAATCGCTCCATGTAACTATTGTGGTTACTGCAGTAAATACCCATGTTTGAACTACTCTAAAGCATCACCACAAAGTGCCGTGATGGATTCATTAAAACGTATGGAAAACTTTTCGTACGAAGTCAATGCGGAGGTAATAAAAGTAGTTCTGCATGATGACAAGAAAACGGCTAAAGGTGTGCTTTATGTCGATGAAAACGGCAATGAATGCTTCCAACCAGCAAAAATTGTCGTTTTAAGTGGGTTCCAACTTTATAACGTTCGACTCATGCTGCTATCAGGTATCGGAAAACCGTACAACCCTGTCACGGAAGAAGGCTTGATTGGACGTAACTACTCATTCTTGAGCAGTGGAGGCACTCACCTTTTCTATAAAGATAAAAACTTTAATCCATTTGCAACAGCGGGTGCAACTGGTCAAATGTTCAATGATATTTCCCCAGGTAACTTTGATGGTCCTAAGCTTGGGTTTATTGGTGGCGCAAAAATACATAGCTCTCAAGCAACAGGTACACCAATTGGCACAGCGTTACCAGCAGGAACACCTAAATGGGGTATGGGCTGGAAAGAGGGTATGGAAGAATGGTACGGCCATTCTATGAAATTAAGTATCACCACAACATGTATGTCCTACCGTGATATGTATCTCGACCTTGATCCTAATTACACCGACAAATATGGACTGCCATTGCTTCGTATGACCTTTAATTGGCAATCAAACGAACTGAAACTACAGTAATATTTAAAGAAAGTTGTAGGTGAAATTGCTGATGAAATGAAACCAGATCATAGAACAGATAGCTATTTGCCAATGGACTCGAACTTCGATGTGACTAAATACATTTCGACTCATAACGTTGGTGGTGCTGTAATGGGTGATGATCCTAAAACATCTGCGTTAAACAAATATCTACAAAGTTGGGACGTACATAATGTGTTCGTGCCAGGTGGCAACGCTTTCCCGCAGAACTTCCAAGCGAACCCGACCAATACAATTGGTGCGATTACGTTAATGGCAGCGAAAGCAATCAAAGAGCGTTATATCCAAAACCCAGGACCACTTGTACAGGCATAAACATATGAAACAACCAATATTGAAACGCCTATTTTGGGCAAACATGCTGCTGTTTCCTATCTGTACTGGAGCATTAGCGGCAACACAGCAGGCAACGACAGATTCTGAGCTTATCCAACGTGGAGAGTATTTATCCCGAGCAGGCGACTGTATGGCATGCCATTCTATTGAAGGTAAACCGGCTTATTCTGGAGGGCTTGCCATCAAATCTGGGTTAGGTGTGATTTATTCTACTAACATAACACCAGATAAATCAGTTGGAATCGGTAACTACAGCGAACAACAGTTTGCGGATGCGGTTCGTAACGGTATTCGAGCTGATGGTAGCCACCTATACCCAGCAATGCCTTATCCTGATTATGCAAAAATCACGGATAAAGATATTCACGCTCTGTATACTTATTTCATGAATAAAGTGCCCGCAAGTTCGCACCAACCGCCAAAAACAGATTTGAGTTTCCCATTTAATCAACGCTGGGGAATGACATTTTGGAATTGGACTTTTGGCAATGATACTGCATTCGTTCCAATTAAAGGGGCTTCAGAACAAGTTAACCGTGGTGCTTATTTAGTAGAAGGGTTGGGCCACTGTGGTAGCTGTCACACACCTCGCGGTATTGGGATGCAAGAGAAAGCATATGACCATCAAGATGACATATTCCTTTCCGGCGGTGATCTAAATGGTTGGTCAGTACCATCTCTACGTGGGATCCCTCGTTGGACTAATCAAGAAATCGTTGATTATCTGCAAACCGGTCGCAATGATAAAGCAGGCGTAGGCGGTGAAATGACCTCGGTAATTTATCACAGCACATCACATATGAGCGAGGATGATTTATCGGCCATTGCTGTCTACTTGAAACATTTAGGCGGTAATCCTGCACTGACGAAATCAGATGACAAAGCTAACCAAGCGACAACAGTAAAACTGACCGCAGCGAAAAACTTAACCTTGGGCGAACGTTTATATGTAGACAACTGTGGAGCCTGCCACTTTGTTGATGGAAAAGGGGCACCTAAGGCATTTCCTGAACTTGATGGTGCCAGCATTATCAACGCACCGAGCCCTGATGGTTTAGTACACATTATCCTGCAAGGTGCTCAATTACCTTCAACAGCTAAAGCGCCATCAACTTTAATGATGCCTGGATTTAGTCAACGTTTGAACGATAAAGAAGTAGCGGAATTAGCTACGTTTTTACGCCAAGGTTGGAGTAACCACGCCAATAAGGTAACAGTTGAACAAGTTAAAAAGGTGCGCGACAGCTTAGAACAAGACAATAAGAAATAATATCGATAACCAAAAAGCCGACACATATATTGAGTAGGTGTCGGCTCTTTTTTTCTGAACCATTTACAGAGCAATACCCTGTAAAAAAAGACGTCGTAAAGAAGTTAACAAGCTCTCAATATCCGCTTCTGCAACATTACCAAAACCCAGCACTGCACCTTTCCAACCTCGTTGTTTCGAAGATAGCGAATCATAATATGACATAGGACGTATTATGATGCCCTCGTTTTCAGCTAATTGAGCCCAATGATGTTCATCAATACCTTGCCACCAGCGCAAAGTAATATGTAATCCCGCCGCCTGACTACATATTTCAACGTCATTGCCCCAGAGCTCTTTTATGTTCTGTACCATTAATTGGTATTTTTGCTCATATAAACGGCGCATACGTCGAATATGTCTTACCAGAGAACCATCACGGATAAAATCAGCTAATGCTGCTTGTAAATGTGTGGGGGAATCTCCGCTTAAAGCGGCTTTAAGCGCGACGCAAGACGACACTAACTGATTAGGGACGACCATATAGCCCAAACGCAATCCATTGAACATCACTTTACTAAATGAGCCGACGTAAATGATCTGGCTATCTTGCCCCATTTTACCCGCCAAGCCTTGCATACTGGTATAAGGCCGATGAGCAAACTGAAACTCGCTGTCATAATCATCTTCAATGATGTAACGATTATTTGTCACCGCCCAATTGATCAATTCTAACCGCTGCTCTGTGTTCAAACTGGTGCCCATCGGATATTGATTACTTGGCGTGATATACAGTAGCTTAGCTGACATTGATTGAATGGATTCAATATCTAATCCAGTGAAAGGGGCAACATTTACCGGTTGATACTGATACCCTAATACATCGATAACCCCTTTCATACGTGCATACCCTGGACATTCCATCGCAATCTGGTCGCCTTTATCTTGCGTTGCCAACAGCGCAATTGAGAGCGCTTGTTGTGCCCCTGAGGTAATAATAATCCTACTGGCATCACAACACACTGAGCGGTTGCTCGCCAAATACTGACTTAACGCCTCCCTCAGCTCTAACCATCCCTGTTCATCATGAAATCCCATTAATGTTGGACGTGAAAGATGACAATTAATAATCGCTTGCCATTGTCGATAGGGAAACGTCGAAAAATCAGCCACACCAGGAGAAAAGGCTTGGTTGGTAATATTAGCCGATGCATTTTTCAGGACATAATCTGACGTACCCGAGGGAGCGACACTCTGGGCTGGGAAATAGTGCTCCGGAAGTTTTACAGCCACGTAATATCCCGATCCGCGGCGACTTTCTATGTATCCCTCTGCGACCAACTGCTCATAAGCATGAATGACCGTATTTCTACTGACTCCCAGCTCTAGGGCAAGTTTTCGTGTTGAAGGTAACTGATTATTTTTCTTCCAAAGATTAGCGACAATCTTACTGCGGATGGCATGAAATAATCGCTCACTACGACTTCCCTCTCCTACCGATAAATCGATATCTCCCGAATCTATCAACATCATAACTGGATCTTATTTTTTCCCTAAATTGGACCTTAATACCATACCAATTTAATTTTAAATTAACATCACTAACAATGTGAGGATATCAATATGTACAACACTTCCAATACACAAATGCCATTGGAGCAAATTCATCAGTTATTAAAACAAAGAAACTTTGCGACGTTAGTTTCTGCCGATCTCCAAGCGACCCACCTTCCTTTGTCGTTCACCGCCCAAAACCAATTGGGCCTTTTAACAGGTCATCTAGCCAAAACAAATCCACACTGGAAAAAATTAAATAACCAACGCGTGTTAACGATTTTTAACGGACCTGACAGCTATATATCTCCTACGTGGTACCACACCAGACCCAGCGTTCCCACCTGGAATTACGTCACGGTGCATGCCTACGGAAAAGTAGAGATTGTTGAACCCACACTAATGCTGGAAGATTTAAACTGCCTCATTGAACAACACGATCCGCAATTACTGAAAACGAATGACTGCATCACAGACGAGTTAAAACATAGGCTAATGGACGCCATAGTAGGGATAAGAATTCATATTGAGCATTTAGAAGGGAAAGAAAAGTTAGGACAACATCGTAGCGAAAGGGACCAAGCTGCAGTGCTGACAGCTCTGGGCGCTCAACAAACGCCCCACGCCAGTGATATGTGTCGATATTTAAAGCATCGCTGGCCATCTAACGTTTGAAAAAACACCTACCAAACAAATATACCCAAATAACGATATTATAACTATATGGTTTGTCGATAAAATATTACCAATTCATCAATATATCTGGTTTAATCTCTTCCTTATAAAACGTCATTCGGTCATAAGGATTATTATGTTGTTCGAGTTGCCTATTTTTCGCAAGATTGTCGCTATAGACGCGATGGTCATCATTGCTCTTTTGGCTCATTACGGGTTGGCAGACACCCCATTTTCAATTTCAACTTATTTTGCCTGCCTGTTTGTATTTGTCGCTATCAGTGGTTTTACTCTTTATCATTCATTGGCTTCCGTGTTGCAGCAAGTACAGGTAAAGTTGCAACAATCTCTACCCAACCAGCGCAGTCAGTATTCTGATGCGGTTTCCCCTAGCCGTTTATTTACAAAACTTGAACAATTAATTGAGAGACAAGCACAACAAGCCCAGCAAATTAATCTATTAACAGAAGAAAAGCGCCAGTGGCAAGAGGCTATTGCTCAAACTAAAAACCATCATGAGAAACTCTCTGAGCAAACGAGCACGTCGTTAAGTAATACACTTCAAACATTCGAACACCTTCAACAAGACATGGGGTCACTTTTCGACATCGTACAAAGTACACAAGAGCATTCAAGCGTCGTACATAATGATATTCTTGGCGCTTGTGCAAACTTAGAAGCATCAGCAAAAGCAACCAAAGATGATGCGGATTTTATCAATCAATTCAAAGGTCAGTTAGCCGAGCTCGCACAAAGTGTCTCCACGATTAATGCCTTAGCGTTAGAGATAAACGAAATTTCAGATCAAACAAATTTGCTGGCATTAAATGCTGCAATCGAGGCAGCAAGAGCAGGCGAAAAAGGCCGAGGCTTTGCCGTTGTAGCAGATGAAGTTCGTAACCTAGCAACACGGGCCCGCACTTCTAGCTCCAAGATTGAGCAGAGCATAGAGATGGTGATTGAACACGCAAATACTTCAGCAAAAGCAGTAGAGCGTATCAGTTCACATGTTGATCAAGCCGTCATCTATACCAACGCGGAAAAAGAATCGATGAATGGTATTAGTCAACGTTTGGCAGGCGTCTGCCAACAAATTAACCAAATAGCATCGTTAACGACTAAGCAAGAACAAATGGTCGCAGCAGCCCACCGTCAATTAGTCTGATTGTCACACGTAAATAATGCCGAGTTAGTCAAATAACTCGGCTTCATCTATCACCATTAACATTATTTTTATGCCTGCGATACATTCATAAAAACAATACATTAATACCTATTAATTAAAAATTAAAAACTGATACCTTCATCCAAATAATACTTATTTGTTAAAGATTCAAAATACCATTCATATCTTCTTTTTTATTACCTATTTTTCGCTTATAGTAGATTCCTATATTGAAAATTAGATATTTAACAAAATAATAATTCAGCCAACTTCTTTTTTAAGCGCCATAGAAAACCGCTTATATATATTTTATCCCATTGATAACTAGCGTTTTTTTAATTCTATTACTAGAATTGTTAATTCATGATTCAGCTAAACGAAAAGATGTCAGTAATGATCATTAAAAAGCTATTTTCACCATGTTCTATTATGTTAGTTATTTATTGTGGCTTTTTCTCCACAATAGCTAACGCTAACGATTGGTACTCACAGAATGACGATAAACAACATACTGGTGCATCTTTTGTTATTGGTGCAGCGTCTGAAGTTTATTTTGATAATTTAATATACAGTAACGCGACTTGTATGACGGTAGGGCTTGCGAAAGAAGTGCGCGATCAAATAGCCTATCATGGCTTTAGCAAAAGTGATTTAGGTTACGACGCTGTAGGTTGTATCACAGGTACGCTTCTATCTCGCTTTGTGATGCGAGGCTTGTCTCTTTCAGCAAGTGGTAACAGCTTTGCCTTAAACTATACCGCTAAATTCTAGACCGCTATCACCAGTCCAATTACGGTGAAAAGATATGCCGCAATTGAGTTTAACCTGTACTCGTTGATGACTCGCTGAATCCTGTTTAGTGAAGTCATTGAGACATAAGCCCTTTTGATGATTAAAAGGGCTTTTTCATCCAAGCTTCAGGATTTATTCACTCTCTATCGTGATATTCGTTTTAGGGATACAACAGCATGCTAATGCGAACCCTTGCTCTCGCTCTATAGCCGTTAAAGCAGGCACTTCGGGTTGGGAAACGTCACCACTTTTCACCTTAACACGGCACGCTCCACAAAAACCTGCACGGCAACTATGTGCAATAGCAACCCCTTCTTTTTCGGCTTGTTCTAATAAGGTGTCTTGGTTGTTTCCTTTAAAAACAGTACCATTCACTTCAAGTGATATCTCCGCTAATGGCTCATCTGCTTCTATCTGGATACCAAATGATTCTTGATGATAAGAGTCTTCCGGAACCCCTTGTTTTAAAATTAAATTTTTCGCTTTTTGCATGAAGCCATCCGGCCCACAAACAAAAACTTGGCGACGTGTAATCTCTGGAATTTGTTTGATATGAGATAAGGAAAGACGCCCTTTTAATCCAAACCAATCAACGGGAGGCTGGGTTAAACATAACCGTACAGATAATCCAGGAAATTGATGATTGAGTTGCTCCAGCTCTTCTCGACATGGAATGTCTTCTTCACTGCGGCACTGATGGTAAAACACCACATCGCTGAGTTGGTTGTTATCCGCTAAAAAGCGCAAAATAGACAACATTGGCGTGACACCACTTCCTGCCGAAAGCAATAACATCGGTTCATGACTTTGCTCGACTTTTAAATGAAACTGCCCATCTGGAGCCTGACCTATTAAACGATCACCGACATGAACATGATCAACTAACCAATTCGATACCTTGCCGCCTCCGACTCGTTTCACCGATATGGCTAGACGTCCCGGGCGCGATGGGCTTGATGATAACGTGTAGTACCGCACTAACGATTGACCATCAATTTGCACTTCAATCGGCAAGTACTGCCCAGGCAGATAATCTGGCGCAAATTCACCACCAATTTCAAACCACAAGGTCACAAAGTCACGCGCCATCTCTTCGCGATCAACACATGTTAAGCGGAAATTCACTTGCCCATTATCAGCGTAATACTCCGGCTCTGTTTTATACTCAAGTACTTCGATAGGATCATCAACGGAAATAATGCCTTCATTTTTTGCGACAAGGTTTTGCCCAAAGTAGACACCGCCAGTTTCATCAGCACGAAATTTTGCCAACGTTTTTAATGGTTCTTTGCTCGTACGGAAATCGCCAGTAGCCACATCAACAGTCGTTAAAATACAGCGCTGGCAAGGCTTAACAGATTCAAACTCTACCTCGCCAATACGAATTCGTTTCCAAGTATCTTCAACAAAAGGCTCTGCCCCGCTGACGACCAAGTTTGTTCGAAATTGATCCATCACGTGAGATTCAGAACTGCGCTTATTAAGTTCGTCAAGAGACTCCTGGCTGATAACCAGCACCGGGTAACCATCAGCAAAACTGACATTATGGCCTACTTTTTCGCGATGACGATGGGATTGCTCACCAGTAAACAAGAGCGTAACGGTTATTCCTAATAAATCGCTAAACCATTGATCAGCTTCTGAAGTTGTTGTGTAAGCCGAGAACGAGTCTTTCCACACAGTCGCGGCAACTTCCTCACGAGCCATATCTCGATAACGTAAATTAAGCGGTGCCTGATCTGGCGCAGAAAAAATTAAACCTTCGGGGGTAAGTACGGAAGTCACTTTAACCATTTGGGGATATTTTCGCGCAGTGATCATTTCGCCAGTGGGTGTAGCGACCATAAAACGCCGGTCAAATGTTAATCCTTGAAACTCTACCCAAGCTTGAGATAAAGACACACCACCAAGTGATTTAACTGGATAAACATTGATTTTTGAAAGTGTAGCTAACGACATTACCTTCCCTTATTTTTCTAATTAGATTTCCACGATAACAGTACGATGAACCATCACATCGCGCCAAGATGATATCAGAGCGATGAACGCATTTTCATGAGTAAATTAAAATAAGTGCATATGTTAACTCATTGCAAAAGAAATGAGTGCAATCGTTTTCCTTTTCCTCTATCATCCTGTCGCCTAAGCATAAGCATTTGTGTTTCTGCACAATGTTTATTCTAGGCTCTCGTATTCAAATTATTTTCAGGTGGGAGCAATCTATGACAACTTTAACGATCACTCGTCCAGACGACTGGCACGTTCATCTTCGCGATGGGGAAGTACTCGCCAATACGGTACGCGACATTAGTCGCTACAACGGACGCGCGTTAATCATGCCAAATATCGTACCTCCCGTTACCAATACTGAACACGCTAAAGCCTACCGCGATCGGATCATGGCCCAAGAACCTTCCCCTCAATTCCAGCCACAAATGACGCTCTACCTTACAGATAACACCACTCCAGATGATATCCGTGAAGCGAAAGCCTCTGGTTTTGTTGTTGGTTGTAAACTCTACCCAGCGGGCGCAACGACTAACTCTGATTCTGGTGTTACTGATATCAAAAACATCTACCCGGTGTTTCGCGCCATGCAAGAGGAAGGGCTATTACTGTTAGTTCACGGCGAAGTCACCACCAGCGATATCGATATTTTTGATCGTGAGAAGAAATTCCTCGAAACCGTTCTCGCTCCAATTGTAGCGGCGTTTCCCGATTTGAAAGTGGTACTCGAGCACATCACCACTGCAGAAGCGGTTAATTTTGTGAAGAGCGGTAATGAAAACTTGGCGGCCACTATTACCGCTCACCATCTGTTGTTTAACCGTAACCATATGTTAGTCGGTGGTATCAAACCTCATTTCTACTGCCTACCAATTTTGAAACGTGCGCTTCACCAAGATGCTCTTGTCGTTGCAGCAACATCAGGAAATAAGAAGTTTTTCTTGGGTACAGATTCTGCACCTCATGCTAAAGGCGATAAAGAGTCAGCCTGCGGTTGTGCCGGTTCATACACTGCCCATGCGGCCCTTGAGCTTTATGCTGAAGTATTTGATAAAGCGGGTAAATTGGAAAACCTTGAAGCATTCGCTAGTCACAACGGTCCAGATTTCTATGGCCTACCACGTAATACCGATACTGTAACTTTGACGAAAGAGAGCTGGATCGCACCAGAAACCATGCCTTTCGGCAAAAAAGTAGTCGTGCCAATTCGCGGTGGTGAAACCATTCAATGGAAAGTGAAATAAGCGGATATATATCCAAATACCCCCAAGGTGCGGGATTCAGAGCTTTGCCTAAGAGCGTATGCACTCTCGTTGAAACAGCATCTTGAGATAAGATATAAAAAAGGAGAACATCACGTTCTCCTTTTTTATTTGGTCACACCGTTAATGTCCTTTACCGCGGACTTGGTGAATCACTGTCATCACTCCAGCGATAATACAACCCGCAATCAAACCAATCACACCGTTGAGTATTGGCCCCCCAACAGCAACTGCTGCGGGAATATGGTGCACGTTGCTAAGTAACGATTCAACACCGTGATGAATCATTGGAATGTTGTGAACAACAATACCGCCACCAACTAAAAACATCGCTAATGTTCCAACAAAAGTAAGAAACTTCATTAGCTTAGGTGCAAAGTGAATTAAACCTTCACCAATAACAGATTTGACCCCTTTACCACCTGATTGACGGTTTAGATAAAAACCTAAATCATCTAGCTTCACAATACCTGCCACAATACCGTATACACCGATAGTCATAATAAAAGCGACAAAACTTACGACGATAAGTTGATCGATAATATTACCATCACCTTGTACCGTACCTAATGCAATCACAATAATCTCGGCTGAAAGGATAAAATCGGTACGTATCGCACCTTTGACTTTATCTTTTTCGTACTGAACCATATCAACGTTAGCGAGCTCTTTGGCTTTTTGCTCAGCACTTGGCTTATCTTCATGGCTATGAAAAAGCTTCTCTATAACCTTTTCAGCCCCTTCATAACTCAAGTACAAACCACCTAACATCAGTAACGGCATGATTAACCAAGGGGCAAAAGCACTAATAACTAGAGCAGCTGGGACCAAAATACATTTATTACGCAGTGAACCTTTCGCCACTGCAACGACCACCGGAATTTCACGCTCAGCGCCCACACCAGTTACTTGCTGTGCATTGAGAGCAAGATCATCTCCTAATACACCCGCTGTTTTTTTTGCTGCCACTTTTGACATTACCGCTACGTCATCGAGAACGGTAGCTATATCATCTAATAGGGTTAATAAACTCGCACCCGCCATATTTTACTTTCTCTCTTTTTAGTCATGCTGTCGTTGTTGAGCTATGGGCTGACAATGCCTATTTGATGAATCAATTGGCATTATAGGGCCATAGATATACTTTTTACCTTACCGCGTATCGTTCTACCAGGTGCAGATATCATCAAACTGCCACAATCTGATGTGTTTAGATAAATGGGAATCATTAAAATGTAAATCAATGGTAGTTGATGAATGCACAACAAGAACGATGGACTTGGTTGGCTTTATTAGAATGACGCTAATTTAGCATTAACCGACCGTTTAAGTCAGTTATATGGAGAAAATTTGACACAAGATCTACCTAACATCTATTTGCACTTCGGCACATGTCTCATTACTCTCTGCCTATGATTTCCTTGCCGAGAGAAAATATGTCTACTCAATCGCACTATCCGATAGGCCAGCCCAATACACCGTGGGGTGAGTCTGAACGCCTTGCGTGGCGTAAAAGCACAACAATAAAACGTTCATATCAGGAAGAAGTCGTCCCAAAAATACAGAAACTCGCCAATCAGTTTATTATTGAGCAGTATGGCGCCCTCTCTTACGATTCAACACGCTACCCACTGTTCTCAATCAAGAGTCAAGGTTGGGATAACAGCAAGCCGACCATTCTGATCACTGGCGGCGTACATGGTTATGAAACCAGTGGCGTCCATGGTGCATTACAATTTTTAGCCGAGCACGCCTCTCACTATCAACAGTACTTTAATTTTATTGCCGCGCCTTGTGTCAGCCCTTGGGGGTATGAAACCATCAACCGCTGGAATCCAAACGCCTTAGATCCAAATCGCAGTTTCTATGCGAATACACCAGCCGAAGAATCCGCTTATTTATTAAAGCTGGTCGAATCGATTCCTGGAAAGGTACTGATGCATATCGATTTGCATGAAACAACTGATACCGATGAAAGTGAATTTCGCCCAGCTCTAGCGGCTCGTGATGGTATTGCCTATCAGCCAGGAGAGATCCCAGATGGGTTTTATACTGTCGGTGATACGCAAAATCCGCAACTTGATTTTCAAACAGCCGTGATCGATGCAGTAAAACAAGTGACTCACATTGCACCTGCAGATGATAATAATGAAATTATTGGCTCACCCGTCGTCGCAGAAGGCGTCATCTTATACGACATGAAAGCACTTGGTTTGTGTGGCGGAATAACCGATTGTGAGTTTGGTACGACCACAGAAGTGTATCCTGATAGTCCAACCGTAACCGCCCAAGAGTGTAACAATGCTCAAGTTGCCGCAGTCACTGGCGCGTTAAATTACCTTATCGAACACCAGTTAAAGACCCGTTAAGCTAGCAAGCGATTCTTATATTGCTCCGGTGTCTGGCCGGAGTATTTTTTGAACATGGAGATAAATGGACTGGCTTGGTTATAACCAAGAGTCAATGCGACCTCTTTGACTGAGTGACCACTACGCAGTAGCTCCATGGATAATAAATATCGCACGCGCAAACGCCACTCAGTAAAACTCATGCCCAATTCAGATTGGCAATAACGAGCCAACGTACGCTCAGTAGTATGAACTTTTTCCGCCCACTCGGCCAAGGTGGTATTGTCCGTTGGGTTATCTTCTACGGCCAATAAAATCGGTTCTAGATACTTATGATTACTGGTGGGCAAAAAGTGATGCTCTGCTTCTTGGGTGGCCAGCTGATCAAGTAACACTTGCATGAGCCGTTTATCTTGGTCGGTTGTAGTAATGCTGATCCCTCGTTGACGAAAATCATCAACAATAGCGGAAACAATCGGAGTCACTTTAATCAAACTGGTTTTACTTGGAAATGCTCTCGCCATTTCAGTCGCTATATTAATAGAACAGTATTCCAATGGCTTACGGTTATAACTCTTGTGCCGAATTTCTGCAGGCACCCAGATCGCTAAATGAGGCGGCGCTAAAAAACGGGTATCTTCCGCTTCCATTTCCAAAATACCTCCCGAAATTAATTGGATCTGTCCCCAACTATGGCTGTGCACCCGCGTTTCTGTATTCGATAGAAATGCTTCAAAATTCATAAAAAAATCAGAAGGTGGTTGCTCGATACCTAGGGAAGGGTGGAGATGGCGAGGTATTTTCTTCAAACTTGTCTTCCTATCGCTTGCAATGTCTTTTTAGAGATACATATTATCATACAGACCTGTCACAATTCCGCCATCAAATATTGTTGTGAGGTTGCCATGATTTATCTTCTCCCTTTTTTTACCGTCTTAATCTGGAGTGGCAACACTATCGTTAATAAAATGTCCTCCACAGTGATTGAACCGAGTGCAATGAGCTTTTACCGTTGGGTACTTGCTATCGCGGTTATGACGCCATTTTGCTTACCTCATGTTCTCCGCCAATGGACAGCGGTAAAACAACATGCTCGCCAACTGACCATGTTGGCATTACTCGGCATGGTCATCAACCAATCTCTTGGCTACTACGCAGGCTTAACCACTAGCGCCTCAAATATGTCACTAATTTCCTCGTTAGTCCCTTTATTTAGCCTATTTGCCAGTGTCCCTTTATTGAAAAAACGTTTATCGATGGTAAGTCTTATCGGTGCCGCCATTTCTTTGTTAGGTTTAGCTTACATGCTCGGTCAAGGAGACATGCTTTTCTTCTTTCGTCACCCTATGGCGCAAGGCGACCTCTTTATGCTTATCGCCTCGCTACTTTATGCCTTCTACTGCGTATTGCTAAAAAAATGGACCATGCCTTTTGGCAACTGGACACTCATTTACTTACAAGGTGCTTTTTCAGTCATCATGTTGACGCCAGTATGGTTGAGTAGTGACCACTTACTTCCTTCACAAGCATCCTTACCACTTATTGCTTACGCAGGTTTTGCAGCATCGATTGTCGCCCCGTGGATGTGGGTTAAAGCGATTAATCATTTAGGTGCCGATGCCACCGCAATGTTCATGAATTTGCTTCCCGTTGTGGCCGTGACGCTTGCTGCCACTCTACTAGGTGAGACCTTACATCTATTTCATCTAATTGGGGGATTATTGGTTATTTCAGGTGTAATTTTGTCGCAGATAAAAGTTAAACGTCGACCACCTATGGGCCCAGTCCATTCCGTACGCCATGCATAAGGGTTACAAAAGCAAAGTGTTTATATTTTTGCGCATAAAATCACACTAAGTCGTTATTTAATAATTACGTAATTACTCTAATTTCGGTATTATCTTTGGCACTGAATTGCTAGCAATCAGTTGGCTTAAGAAAAAAGAATGTCCAAATAAAACAACCCGTATCCAATGTCGTCTCATTATTGTTTGGATAACGAGGTATAAAACATTCGCAGGCTTAAAATCCCTTTCAGAACCTCTGAAGGGGATTTTTGCTTTCAGAGCAGTTAATTTTTAATATTGCTAACAAAACAGCGATCATAATGATGATCGCTGTAAAGATAGGTGGATTAGTTATAATTATCCGCTCTAGCCTTTATTTGTGACATTCTTTTGGGTAACTCTTTACGCAAAATATTCAGGGCGTAAGGCTTCATTTTCTTCCAATTACTGCATTCTTCACGAGTTCTGCCGCACCCTACACACCAACCATTAGGGGCAGAGAAATCACAAATATCGATACAAGGACTCTTTGCTTTCTTCATAAGTTCTTTCATTCGCCTTAACGATCAAGCTCGAGCAATATTTGTTCAATACTGGCTTCAAGGGTTCGCAGACGATTAAACTCTTCAAATAATCGCTGCTCCAAATTCTTAAAGTTAAGAGGAAGCGTTCTCTGGCAAATACCATAGCTGTTATCGAGCATTTTATATCCCTTCCAACTATTGATTCGCTCGGCTTCGAGTTTGACTACTCGCTCAATGAACTCAGCCTGAGCAGGACAATCTTCTTCAGCATGCACACAAACAGGGAATGATTTCTGTTTAATCTGGGGCGATTCAATAAATGTTTCAAAATGCACCCCACCTTGATTGTGGTTAAACCAACTCTGTTTGTAGAGTTGCATATAATTACCACGATTATAAATTTCCCAATCGTCATTAAACCAGCTTGCTTGGCGAAGCATTTTCTCAAGGTTACGGAACACCCCTTTTACATCTTTCATAAAATAAAACTCATCGAGAGGATAGACTGCTATCTGTTAACTTTACGTTAAATGTTATAACATAACAGCTTATCGATCTAAATGATGATTTGCTAAATAATCCGTTAGGATAAAAAATTAGCGTTTACCCTACTACATCTTTGAGCTCTTTAAAGAACACAATCCTCCGTAAAGTAGCCCCCAACATAGTCGTCACTTTCCCCTGAATTTATCATAACTTACATAGTCTTAGTTCTATCGACATTGTTGATACAACCATAAGTTGGTATTTTTGTGATACTTCGAATTAGGACTAAGATTTTGTGTAGGATAGTTTCTTACAGAAAGCTAGTCCTGTATGCCCTTCACTCTATCGACAAATTCATCCGCTGGTTAACATATGACAAAATCGCTTGGTACTCACACGTTTCAGCCAGATCACATTGAAAAATGTGGACAAACCTTGTCAGTGGCCTTATTAAATTAATATCTCACAGATAATTTCAGGTATTGCAAGCATCCATTCAAGTGGTCAAATTCCTTATTCCACAACAGTTACGCCCATGAAAGGTTTTTCTCCAACGATTTGGAGTAACGGCGTAACGTTGCTTGAACTTGTCACGGAAGAGAAAGACTGAGCTGAAACCTGTTTTAGCCACTATCTGGTCAATATTTAGCTCGGTAGACTCAAGCAAATCCTGAGCAAAATTAAGTCGTTCGGACGCTAACCATTCCCCAAATGCCATCCCTGTTGCCTTATGAAACTTACGGGTAAAGGTACGGCGAGTCATCATCACTGAATTTGCAAGCTCATCAAGGGTATATTTACGACCAATATCGCTTCTGATTTTTTCCATCAATTCATTGATACGGGAATCCGATGTGGTTATAGGTATGGGTTGTTCAATAAATTGCGCCTGCCCGCCATCTCTATAAGGAGGTACCACCATCCTTCTAGCAATACGATTAGCAATTTTGCTGCTGTAGTATTTACGAAAAATATACAAACAGCAATCTATACCCGCAGCTGTGCCTGCAGATGTGATAACTCCATTATCTTCTACATACAACGCATTGGTATCGAGTGACGTTTCTGGAAAACGTCTAGTAAAATCTTCCTCCAATTCCCAATGAGTCGCCGCACGTTTTCCTGCTAGCAATCCAGAATAGGCTAGAACATACCCCCCAAGACACAAACCGACCATTAGTGCGCCTCTCTTATTAGCTAGACGCAATGCCTCGATAAGCTGCGCATTTGGTCTTTCATCAATTGTTCGCCAATAAGGAACGATGATGATATCAGCTTTTGCCAGTGACTCTAGGGTTGTTTTTGTATGAATTTCCATTCCAATATCAGATAAAATAGGACCCTCCTCCCCAGCAACAAACTGCAGGTTAAAGAAGCTTTCATGCAAACTGTCATTGCCAAACACAATACTTGGAATAGAAAGGTGAAATGGGCTGAACTTATTAAAGACAACAACTGAAACATTAGGTACACGTGGCATTGTTTCAGCCGATAGAGTTTGGTGAGATGAAATTCTGTAAGACATTCAATTAAACCTGTTTGTGGAGCTACCAGTTATGGTAGCTCTAACTATTAAATTTGAAAGCTATAGTGTGACAGTATCACCATCTTCTGGGATATAAACAAAATCAGTCAGTAAATTAATCGCAACATAGTCGCGCAGCTCCTGTCTTGTAACAAGTGCGTGGTTTACTGAGTCCATATGAGTAGCGATAATCTTTGCCTGGGGAAGAACAACATGCGTTTTTAATACATCTTCTTTACCCATAATAATAGGACCATAACCAATCACGTGAGCCCAACCGGTGTTCAGAATGACTACGTCAGGGAGTTCCCGTTTCATTGTTTCTTCGACAGTCTGCGTCCAAATAGTGTCTCCAGCTAGATAGAGCTTTTGTTCATCAGCATGAGAAAATATAACGCCGGTTACTTCAGCCAACATTTCTCCCAGCTCTTTATTTTCATAGGCTGCATCAGAACCATGTTGACAAGCAGTACGAATAAAGGAAATACCGCCGTAGTCGGTATCTTCAGAGAAAATCTCTACATTAGTAAAACCTTGTGATTGTAGTATTTGTACATCACCTTCGTGCTGCACAAAAATTAGCTTGTCTTTAGGGATTACATTAACAGCGATTTCATCCCAGTGATCTGGGTGAGTGTGAGTCAACAACACCGCATCAACATCGATAATCTCTTCAATTGATAGCGGTAGCTCAACAGTTGGATTGCGTACGTCAGCATTTACCGTACCACCAAAGCCTGGGTAAGTACCTTTTGGTGCCAACATAGGATCAACAAGAAACTTCTTTCCTGCAAAGTCGATAATTTGCGTTGCGTTACGAATTTGAGTGATGTTCATAATATTGCTCCAGAATTGATTTTGTGGAGCTATTTTATGGATGATGATATAGCCACAAAAGTGGCTATAAGGACACTTATAGCCATTATCGGGACAAAATAGTCATATTCTTCAAGGCTCAGTATTAAGAATACTATGACTTGAAAAAAATACGATTACCATACATGTAACAGATGAGTCCAATCAACATGATACCGAGTCCGGTAAAATGCCACCATTGAACCGGTCTTATCGGCATCTCAATTAAACCAAAACTATCGATACACAGACCAGTCGCTAATTGGCCAATAATAAATAAGAACATCACATTGGTAATACCAATTTTAGGGGCAAGAAATATCGTTGTGAAAACGAAAGCAGCTCCAATCACTCCACCAAGCCATTTCCAAGGAGATTGTTGAATGATATTCGTAGAGAAACCATGCCAGTCCGCATATACAGCAGATGCTACACCGAGGCATAATGCGCCAACAGCAAATGATATAAACGCAGCAATTAGCGGTTGTCCACCGACTCCTGAACTTAAACGACTATTTACTGCCGCTTGAACAGATAACCCGGCCCCACCAGCTAGTGCCATCAAAAAATATAAAATATGCATTTGTTAAACCAACCTACAACAGATTGAAAAGAGTTTAGTTTCTATACTTCTCTTCTATATCGAAGATTAACGTGATAATCGCTTAACCAGTATTCTCCCAAGCTCTAAAGCAGAAGACGGATTCTGGCCTGTGATTAATTCACGATCAACAACAACATGGCTCGCCCATTTCGCACCGGCTTGGAACTTCGCCCCTGCATTAGTCAACGCCGTTTCTGGCGTAAATTTCATCTGACCACCGTTAAACATTCCTTTAGCAGCCTGCTCTTCCTTATTGGTAAATGACACCATTTTATAACCAGAATAAATCCACCCAGAATCAGTTACCTTAGGGTTCCTTTCCAACTTAGAGGTATAAGCTTTGGCATCTGGCAATGACGATATCAGCGCAATAGGTCCGTGACAAAGTAAAGCAGTAGGCTTCCCCTCTGCATGAAATGCTCTCAATAGTTTCCCCATTTCTGGACTAACTGACAGATCCTGCATCGGAGCATGACCGCCTGGAACAAATACCGCGTCAAATTTGTCGTAACCAATTTGTTCGACTCTGGATAAGCTGATCACCGGAGACTGCTCTGGCTCAGTAAGTTTAAGCTGTTGTAATAACTTTAAATGTTCATCAAAAGCTCGTTGGTCGCCACCAAAATCTTTTACGCTAGCAGAATGCTTATCCATAGTGGGAGCATTACCAAGTGGTGTCGCAAATGTAACTTCATCACCCGCATCCATCAGCAATTTGACCGGCTGCATTAATTCATTCAGATAAAAACCTGTTGAAAAAAGCTTTCCCCCTTTTAGCTCAAGCGAATTGCTATCAGATAATACGACCAATACATTCGCCGCATTTACCCATGAGCTAAAGGTAATAAACGTGATTGCGACGACGACTTTTCTTAAGTTACTCATTTCGAGATATCTCCATTTATTAACTAAGTAACGCATCTCGTATTGCTTCACCGACACCTGTCGCTGATTGTGGGTTTTGTCCGGTAATTAAAGTGCCATCAACAACAACATTACTTGTCCAGTCTGAGGCATGCTGATGCAAGGCACCACGTTCCTTCAGTTTACTCTCCAAGAGAAATGGCACAGCATCAACCATACCTACCACATTCTCTTCAGAGTCGGTAAATGCGGCCACTTTCTTATCAGCGACCAAATATGAACCATCACTAAGTTTGACATTAACTAGTGCCGCAGGACCATGACATACCGCAGCAACAACTTTTCCCTGCTCGTACATTTCTCGTGTGATGTCTTGGACGTAAGAATTTTGTGGAAAATCCCACATAGTTCCATGTCCACCGACGAACATAATTGCACTATAGTCCTCAGCCTTAACGTTAGATAAAGCAGCACTATTGGTTAACTTCTGCTGAAATGTACGGTCCATCCAATATTTAGCATTTAAATCATCGGAGAAATCCACACCATAAACCGGAGGAAGCCCCCCTTGAATAGATGCAAATTCAGTAAAGATGCTGGCCTCGTCCAAAACATGCAGTGGATGAGTTAATTCTGGTAAATAAAAACCGGAGTCTTCATGCCCTGCTCCTAAGTCTTTATGACTAGTCAGAACAAAAAGAACAGGTTTGATTGAATTTGATAATGAAGAAGACATAAATAACCTTAAAAGTTAAATAGAGTGATTACCTTACCCTTCATGCATTAGGGCAAGGTAAGCTATTGGAATAAGTTAGAGAGGTACACCGCTATATGGCAGATAATCCGTATAGCCGTGTTCATTGCCGCCATAATAAAGAGACTGATCGGGCTCCTGAATCGGCCAGCCATGGCGATAACGTTCAACTAAGTCAGGATTAGAAATATATTTTGCTCCGAACGCCGCGAGATCAATAATTCCATCAGAAAGTAACTGATTTGCTTTCTCTAAATTCATACCGCCAGCGAGAATCAATGTTCCCTTATAAGCTTCTCGGAATTTTTGTAAGAATCCATCCGGCATAGCCGGAGCTCCTCGGCTAGCCTGGTCCATAATGTGAACATAGGCAATACCACGATTATTCAGTTCACGAGCCAAATGAAGGAAAGTGTCCTCTTCACCTTCAAAATCCCCCAGGTCATGTAAGCGACCAAATGGAGAAAGGCGGATACCCACACGTTCAACGCCAATACGTTCAACACATGCATCTACAACCTCGAGAGCAAAACGCACACGGTTTTCAATCGTTTCACTGCCATACTGATCTTGACGATCATTAACCGCACCATTAATAAATTGCTCAACGAGATAACCATTTGCACCGTGAATTTCTACACCATCAAAACCAGCGGCCACGGCATTTACAGCAGCCTGAGCAAAATCAGCAATCACATGCTGAACTTCCGCCGTTGTCAAACAGTGTGGCTTACTTGCAGGAACAAAACTCGGAGCTCCATTGGAGTCATAACCGAATGCACTGCTGTTCACCGCTTGCTGACTCGTTGAACTTACAGGAAGCTCCCCATCTTTCTGCAATGAAGTATGGCTAATACGGCCCACATGCCATATCTGAGTAAAAATAAGGCTTCCAAGATCATGTACTCGGTTCGTTACCTTGCTCCAGGCATCTATTTGAGCCTGATTCCAGATCCCAGGACAGTCGACGAAACCAGAGCCTTGCTGACTGATCGGCGTACCTTCAGTCACAATAAGTCCGGCATCCGAGCGCTGACCATAGTATCGAACAGTGCTCTCATTAGGTATATTGCCTGGTGCTCTAGCCCTAGTCATAGGAGCAACAACGGCACGATTTTTTAAGGTTTTGCCATTTAATTTATAATCATCAAAAAGCACTGTCATTCAGTTTTTCTCCTTAAATTGCAAAAGAGTAGATAACAGTGACATGCTAGAGAACGGATAGTATGAATGGAATAGTGATTTGTTTATTAAGAATATAAATAAAATTTATATCAGAAACAGAATAACTTTTTAATTTTTTAACTGTTTATTTTCTAATAAAAGTGACAGCAATAGCGCAAGAAGCATGACACTACCACCAATCACGAAAGACGCAGTAATTGCATGACTGAAAGCAAGTTCAATACTAGGCCTAAGGCCTGTCGGTAACGCTGCCACTGCTTCCATCCCTCCATTTATGATTCCCTGGACATCAATATCTGTACTGATTTGACTCAATCCATCATGAAGCTTGGTAGTCATGACACCTCCAGATACAGCGACCCCTAATGCCCCCCCAAGCGAACGGATAAACGCCATACTTGCTGTTGCTTCACCCAAAGCGTTTTTGGGCGCAGCATTCTGAACGATCACAGTAGCATGCGGCATAGCGATCCCCATTCCCAAACCAAGGATTGCCAGTCCCATTAGAAACCAGTAAATGTCTTTTTGCATGTAGGCTAAAACAGCGAAAACACTTAACCCCAACGCTTCTAAAGCAATTCCGGCAATCATAAAGAGCTTAGGTCGATTCAGTTTTGAAGATATTTGGCCTCCGAAGACTGAAGTTAAAAGCATTGCTACAATTTGTGCGAGTAACATTGTTCCAGACTGTGCGGCAGTCAGTCCCAACACTAATTGGAAATAGAGTGGCAGAAAAACCATCGCACTCATCATCGCAAATCCCATACAACTAGTGGTAACAGAACCGATAGTAAAATTACGTATGTGGAATAAACTTAATGTAACGATCGGCTCGACAGCTTTACTCTCGACATGTATAAACAACGCGATAGAAATGAATGCAATCGTTGCGACCACCCCCGCCGTATAAGATTGCCATGGAAACAGTGTCCCCCCTAGGCTGAACAGCAACAGAATACTAGACGCTCCACACGCCATAGTAACAGCTCCATAGACATCAATAACATGCTTCTTGCGTGCTGTTAGCGTAGGTAATGAGTTCCAAAGGATAAATATCGCAATAAGAGCGATAGGAACATTAATATAAAAAATCCACCGCCACGACAGTGCTGTTGTCAATGCTCCACCAAGAATAGGTCCAGCAACTGCAGACATTGCAAAAGTACTAGTAAATAAGCCCTGATAACGTATACGTTCCTTTGGTGTAACTACATCGCTGATCGTCGTCTGACATAGAGTCATGACTCCTCCAGCACCTATACCTTGGAACAAACGAAAAATAATCAGTTGCGTCATCGACTGAGCAACACCACACAAAATCGACATCATCATAAATAAAGTGATAGCCAATAAAAGTAACCCTCTTCGACCATACATATCACTAAATTTGCCGAAGATTGGTGTTGCAACCGTAGAACTGAGCATGAAAGCAGTTACTACCCAAGACAGATGAGCCAACCCTCCAAGTTCACTGGCCATAGCCGGTAGAGCCGTATTAACAATACTCTGATCTAAGGAGCCGAGAGACATTGCTAGCATTAGCCCAGCAAATATTGGGCGTAACGCCTTTAGAGGTAATTTTTCAGTCCCATTTCCCAATGGTTTATCAGAAATCTTTATATCTGTTGTTTTCAAGGCTCTTTTGGCTCCTTTACATAGAACACCCTTCTAAATTAAGTTTTTTATCAATAGTTTATATACTTCATCGCAACTACATTAGATTTACTCGGTAATAAAAGATCTATAAGGAATGCTTTAAGAATCAGCCCTAACATCTTCATGGTGAATAGTTAAGGTAAGAGCTTTAGCTTTAATTGGAAAAGCAGAATCATAGGGCTCTGTCCAATGAATTTATCTAAAGAAAAGATTAGGCACTCAAGATTACTTTCTAGTGTAACCTAAAAATTTTGTCCATCTTTTGATTAATGACTGACTTTAACTACAGTTTGTTAGTCAACAAAATAAAGCACTAACATAAATAAAATCATAATATTACAGGACAGGAGCTATTTATGGCATATCAATTTATTTATTATTAATATAAATGAAATTTATATCATAAATGTTCTAATTTACTAACTTCGAGCAATAGAGCACGAATCCAACGATGAGCAGGATCACGATGCGAACGTTCATGCCAAGCCATACTTTTAGTAAACCCAAGTACCTTTAGGGGAGTTTCCATAATAACCAAGTTATCGTGACGACAAGCTAAGCGTCTAGGAACAACGGCAATCATATCGGTAATCCTTAACACTTCTGGAAGCACTAAAAAACTATTTACGGATAGACCAATATGACGGTTGAGTTTCATTTCTGTGAGAGCCTCATCAGTCGGCCCCCAAAAGCTACCTCGATTAGATACTAGAATATGCTCTAAACAACAAAATTGTTCCAGAGTTATATTACCGGAAGCAGCTGATGGATGATCTGCTCGCATCATACAAACATATTGCTCTTCATATAAAGCTCGACCATGCAATTCTTCAGGTGTCGTCTCTGGTGTGACTAATGCAAGATCAACTATCCCCTGTTCCATCTGCTTAGAAAGAGTGTCATAGTTTACAGCTATCACAGCAACTTTTATCCCTGGAGCTTTCTGCTTAAGTTCCGCCATCAGAGGGACGATAACAGCTTTCAACGCGTAATCCGTAGCCGCTATAGTGAAAGTCATTTGAGCTGTTTCAGGCTCAAAATTAATCGGTTGTAATATCCGGTTAATATCAGCCAGAATCTGTTTTATTGGGTCCGCCAAAACTAGTGCTCGCTCTGTTGGTATCATGCCACGCTGAGACCGAACAAAAAGAGGATCATCAAAATAGTCGCGTAAGCGAGTTAACATCGCACTGACCGCAGGTTGAGTCAGGGCCAAGCGTTGAGCAGCACGAGTTACGCTCCCTTCATTTATTAAAGCATTGAATGCCTTAAGCAAATTTAAATCTAAATTTCGGATATCATTATTCACGTTAGTCACATTCCCCAAAAGTCATCAACTTTACCAAATAACTGTAATGCCTTAATTTTATTCATCAATTTCATTAACACTGTACCAATGTTTCTTCGATAACTTTTACTACTCGGTCGTAACGCCGTGCAAGCTCTGAATGGCGTTTACTTACTAAGTAAACAGGATCTTTCACGTTTTCAGCAATGTCCAATACCTGTAACTTATCCCTTTCGAGAAACAAATTCACACAACATCTAGGAATAACTGTAAAGCCAATGCCTTTGGCAATTGGTACTAAAATTTGGTGAATTTGATTGATGTAACCTTTCGTTGAAATAGTATCAAGATTTAACTTTGACAGTTGTGGTGAGCCCGACTGATCGACATAAGTTTGGAAATAGTGATCTAAGTCAGGATGACGTATAACACCTATTTCTGGTAATAGTTTTTCAAATGGTATTGTTGTGTTTACTGAAGTAGGAACAACGAAAACCAAAGACTCAGAGCCAATCACTCTACTATCAAAATAATGGGGATTAGGTGGCTTGGTCACTAACCCCACATCAAGTCCCCCACTTAGTATCTGTTCAAAAATACGGTCATTGGGTGACGCTTCTAATTCAATAGATAATTGGGAGTGCTGTGCTTGTAACGAAAGTAATTCGGGGTATATCAACCAAGCAAAGGTACCGGAACAACCAATCCTGCAACTGCCTAGGAAGGGCTCATCCTTTCCTAAGTCAATCAATAATTCTGACTCTTTTTCAATTAGCTCAAGTGCATATTGATATACTTTTCGCCCGTGGATTGTTAACTCAAATTGCTTGTTAAACCTTGTTAATAATGGATAACCACATGCCGATTCTAATTTATTTATATGCTGGCTAACCCCTGGTTGGGTCATATTCAATGCTTCAGCAGTACGGGTAAAATGCCCCAATTCAACAAGAGTTTTGAATGTGTTCAACCAAATAGGATTCAGCATAAATAATAACCTTTTATTATCATTGTGAGAATATTTAATAATTTTTCATTTATAAATGCAAGTATTAGAATTTTCTGACGTAATTTAATTTCTACGAGGAATACTCTTATGTCAGACATGAGCACATACCCAAGAACCTTCTCTCATATCGGTATCTCAGTACCAGATCTGGAAAAGGCTGTTAAATTTTATACCGAAGTGCTTGGTTGGTATCTAATCATGGAGCCAACAACCATTACAGAAGACGACAGTCCTATCGGTGAAATGTGTACTGATGTTTTTGGTCAGGGTTGGTCAAGTTTTAAGATTGCGCACCTTTCTACTGGAGATCGAATTGGTGTTGAAATTTTCGAATTTGAAAATGCACAGAATCCAGAAAACAACTTCGAATACTGGAAAACCGGCGTTTTCCACTTCTGCGTACAAGATCCAAACGTAGAAGAATTGGCTGAAAAGATTGTTGCTGCTGGTGGTAAAAAACGTATGAAAGCACCTCGTTTTTACTACCCAGATGAGAAACCATACCGCATGATCTACATGGAAGACCCATTCGGCAATATTCTGGAGATCTACAGCCATAGCTACGAATTAACTTATTCAAGCGGCGCATATAATTAAGCCCACCTAACGAGAAGGAACGGAAAATGAGAGCTATCACCTATCATCCCGAATCGGACCACTTTACGCTCAAGAATATCGCCGAGCCAGAATTAGAAACCCCCTTCGACGTTATCGTCGAAGTTCATGCTATTGGTCTTAATCCGGTCGATGCGAAAATTAATTACTGGTTCGGTATTACTGAAGCAAGTAATCGTGACATGGTGGGTGGGCTCGACGTCTCTGGTGTGATTGTGGCTAAAGGTAATAAGGTCAGCGGTTGGAATATCGGCGATCGTGTTCTCTACCATGGCAACATGCGCCGTCGTCAGGGTGGCTTTGCTTCATTTTCCGTTCATGACTCCCGCACTTTAACCAAACATCCTAACCTATCCGATATTGAAGCTGCCGCATCACCTTGTGCAGGGTGGACAGCCTATCGCGCACTGAACGATAAACTTCATCTTGCGGGGAAAAACAGTATTGTTATCTATGGAGCAAGTGGCGGCGTGGGAAGCTATGCACTCCAACTTAGCCGTTATTATCAGCTTGATACCATCATTGCTGTCTGTTCCGAACATAATTTCGATTACGCTACATCATTAGGTGCAACACACTGCCTCGATTATCGAGACCAACAACTTCTCAACAAAGTGAACGCTATCGTCGAAAATCAAGGGATTGAATGTGCACTGGATTGTATCGGAGGCCCCGCACAAGCTCTGACTTCCTCGATGCTTGGCTTTGACGGGCAATTAGTCGAGCTGGTGAGCACCATTGAGTCAACACAACATCATAAGGCATTTGACCGCGGATTAACCTTGCACCAATTAAGTCTCGGAGCTGGTCACGTTAATGGCGAAATAGGAATGAGATCGCTCACTCAAGCGGGTATTGCCATGAATAACCTGCTTGAAATGAACATCATTACTTCTCCGAAAACTAACACCATTACTTTAAGCGATATCCCAGAAGTCCTTAAAGAAATCAGGCAAGGACATTCCCTAGGAAAATACGTCGCTAAACCTTAGATATAAGTCATCCTTATACCCCATATTTTTTTTTGTGATTGGAGTGATAAACTCAAAAACCGGATGATATCACCATCAACGAAACAACATGTTTCACTATTCAAACGTGAGGAATTCATTATGAGTGACATCATCTGGCCCGAAGGCTTTGTACCTGGTTTTACTGACAACTTCTGTTCTAATGAAGTGATTGTCGCAGGTCTTTCAACAAAAGATATCTGGCCTCTACTTAACACACCAGCACTATGGCCAACTTACTATGCTAACTCAGCTAACCCTCGTTTTTATGACGATAAAGGCCCAGAATTAGAAAATAACGTTCTATTCTATTTCGAAACTTTCGGCTTCCCGGTTGAGTCTCAGTGTGTTGAACATATTGCACCAGTAGAAGGTCAACCTGCACGTATTGCCTGGCATGGCTGGTCAGGTGAAGGTGAGACTCGTTTAGATGTACACCATGCCTGGTTAATCGAAGATCTGTCTGGCAATCGAGTCCGCATTCTGACCCAGGAAACCCAAAACGGTAATCCAGCTAAAGAATTAGCAGTGACTACGCCAAACCCAATGATCAATGGCCATCAGGAATGGCTAGATGGTTTGGTTAAAGCTGCCCGTAAAGCAAAATAGCAATGAATTGACACCACTAAATTCGAAAGCCGCTCTCAAAGGTATTGAGAGCGGCTTTTTGCTCTATAATTAACTATATAAAACAATAAGCTCTAATTATGGCAAATATTAAAAACCTCGACCTAAATCTTCTTCGTGTCTTCGACACTCTGATGGATGAGAAAAATGTCTCCAGAGCGGCCGAAAAACTCTCGGTCAGCCAGCCAGCAGTTAGTGGTATGATGACCCGCCTGCGACACAGCTTAGGCGATCAGCTATTTATTCGCAGTCAACATGGCATTGTGCCAACCGTTCGTGCCCAAGAGCTATCAGGACCAATAAAAAAGCTGCTTAGAGAACTAGATGCTGTTTTAGAACCGACACTATTTGACCCGAGAACAGCTGAACTAACACTCTCTATCGCGGCCACAGACTACTCTTTGAGAGCCATTGTTGAGCCATTTTTGCTTACATTCAAGCAACAAGCTCCCAACATAAAAGTCTCGGTTCGCTGGATTAATGAACATGAGCTATTCGAACAGATGGAACGTGGGATCATTGACATTGCGTTAACCACTCCTGAAGCGTCTCCTGTAGATTTACGCGCCAAAACCTTATTTGATGAAACCTATATCTGTGTTCTAAGAGACGATCACCCTCTACTTGAAGATAACACTTTAACACTTGAGCAATTTTGTAGTATCGATCATGCGATTGTCTCTTACGTTGGTGGGGCGTTTGAGGGAATGACAGATCAAGTACTCCACTCTCTGGGCAAACAGCGTCGTGTCGTGCTATCCGTCCCGAGCTTCTTATCACTGGTCAACATTTTATCTCTGTGCTGTTGTACCGAGACGACTCATAACAAATATACAGGGACTTACTACGGTAAACCTTCCATTTGAAGTTCCCGGATTCACAAAAATCATGGCGTGGCATGAAAGAACACATGACAGCGATGCCCATCGATGGATCCGTGATTCGATTGTTAAACTGTGTAATGAACTTTAAATATCTTCAGATATTCAAATCGGTGATGATGACAATAACAAAATGCGATTAGAGTTATAATATTCGATCGTTCATGATTCAAAACAATAAACATCATTTTGATATTTTTTCTACCGACATGATAGGATTTGAAATATGAAAAACGTTGCTTTTCTAGGTTTAGGTGCAATGGGCGTTCGCATGGCTGCTAATATTCTCAAAGCTGGCTATCAAGTGACAGTTTGGAACAGAACCCCTTCTAAAGCAGAACAACTTGTGATTAACGGAGCTAAGCTGGCTGAAACTCCACGTCAAGCCGCTCAAAATGCGGACGTTGTTATCGCAATGGTACGTGATGATCATGCATCAAAAGAAGTTTGGTTAGATCCTGATACCGGTGCGTTTAACAGCATGAAACAAGGTGCAACCGCGATCGATAGTTCAACACTCTCTGTTAAGTGGGTAAAAGAACTCCATCAGCACGCTTCCGAGCGAAATATTCCTTTTATTGAAGCACCAGTTTCAGGCACCAGACCACAAGCCGAATCCGGACAATTGATTTATCTTGTCGGCGGTACACAAGAAGCTTATGAAAGCAGTAAAGAATTACTGGAAACTATGGGTTCTGTCATCAATTATACTGGTGAAATGGGTAACGGTGCATTAGCAAAACTATGTACTAATACGCTTCTGGGTATGCAAGTCGCCACGTTAGCCGAGCTGATTTCTACCTTACAACGTCAGCAAGATTCGGACGTTGAAAAGATCATTTCAGCACTCTCATCAACCGCCACGTGGAGTGCTTCTGCAAACAGCATATCGACCTTGATGCTGAAACAGATATTTGCTCCGATGTTCCCTGTTGAACTGATTGAAAAAGATTTCTCTTACATGCTGGAAGCAACTGGACACACATCGCCTGTCATTGAAGCCGCGCGTGATGTATTCAGAAAAGGAATCGACACTGGGATTGGAGACGAAAACATGACTGCGGTTATCAAATTATATCAATCTTAAAAGCTTATTTAGATAGAGCCAGAATCTCTGGCTCTATCTCTACCTAAACTTGCAACTTTCTCTGATAAAGTTGGTCAAAAATATTACCCCTAAAGCTACACTATACTTTAATCTATCTAGCCATCAAACGCTCATACAAGCCCAGCTTTAAACAGAAGAATTCATATGAAAATAAATACGTTAGTTACACTATCTGCTATCGCGGTCTCTCTCTCTGTCAGTGCCCAAAATGATTTAACATTTAACCAAAATATCTACACTGAAAACTCTGCCAAAGTTAATGGTCAAACGGTTGAATTTCGTGCTTATGAAGGCATTCCATATGTCAAAAACCCTGTTGATAGTAAGTTTCAGACACTCAATATTTATGTTCCAGAAGGTTATTTCAAAAACCACACTATTTCAGGTTATACCATACAAACCGCACCAATCTTCTTACCGAACGGTGTCGGTGGTTATATGCCAAGTAGACCACTAACCCCGAAGATCGATGAGCATTCCCACTCTGCGAATGCTTTACTACTTGCACTGCAGCACGGCTATGTGGTGGCGTCACCTGGGGCACGTGGACGAACTAGCCAAAATTCCAAGGGTGTGTACACAGGAAAAGCTCCTGCTGCCATCGTTGATTTAAAAGCCGCCGTTCGTTATCTGCATTTCAACGATAAATCTATCCCAGGAGATGCCAATAAAATTATATCTAACGGTACTAGTGCCGGTGGTGCTCTATCTGCTTTATTGGGAGCAAGTGGCGACCAAGACATCTATGACACATACTTAGAACAACTAGGAGCCGCCCCCGCTTCAGATAAGATTTACGCCGTCTCTGCATTTTGCCCGATTACCGACCTTGACCATGCCGATGCCGCCTATGAATGGCAGTTCAACGGTTACAATGATTATAAAAAAATGGATATTTCAATGTTGGATTATCATATCCAACGCAAAGAAACCAAGGGTACACTGACCAAAGATCAGCAAATCGTATCGGACGCCCTAGCCAGTCAATTTCCAGGCTACCTGAATGGGCTAAAGCTACATGACTCAAATGGCAACCCTTTGACTCTGGATAAGAATGGTAATGGTAGTTTCAAGAAGTATGTCATCTCTTTAATTCAGGACTCGGCTCAGTCAGCATTAGACAACAATAGAGATTTAAGCCAATTCAAATGGCTGACAATCACCGATGGCAAAGTAACGAACATCGATTTCGACAAATATCGCACTTACGCTATCCGTGCCAAACTTCCTCCAGCCTTTGATGCGCTAGATCTTAGTGCAGGAGAAAATGAACTGTTTGGTAATGCATCGACTAATGCTATGCATTTTACCGCGTATTCCTCTAAAAATAGCTCAACTGATAACTCAGCGACAGCCGCAGCCAATGTCGTTTATATGATGAATCCTCTGAGTTTTATTCAACCAGACCAGCAAGGCATTGCACCACACTGGAGAATTCGTGTCGGTACCAATGACCGAGACACTTCTTTAGCCATTTCAGCAATCTTAGCGACTCGTCTTGAAAACTCAGATTATGATGTCAATTATCATCTTACCTGGGATCGCCCTCATAGTGGTGACTACAATCTGGATGCCCTGTTTTCCTGGATTGATAGTATTAGCCAAAACTAAGTCTTAATCGGTATATAACGGAAGAAGCCAACGACGATAATTCACCTATTTGGCTTCTTCCAAAACAGCAAAGGACGACCTAATGCAACATAGAATGACAATAACTTTTCTTTCAGCCACAATGTTTTCTCTTTTATGCACAGCTTTCCCCACTCAAGCACAAGAAGTGAACATAAAAAATACTTATATTCCTATCAGCCGCAATGTTCCCGGAGTTTTTTACCAACCCAAAACCATAAGTGCCAAAGCTCAAGTAGCAGTTCTAGTCATGCACTCCGATGAAAATTATCTTAATTTTCCAGCCTGTACTGAACTATCCAAACGCGGTTACTCTGTTCTGTGTGCCAACGTAGCGAAATCTCAGAGCTCGATGGAACAAAAGATGCTTAATGTAAAATCTGCTATTGAGTATTTGCAAAACCGCTCTGACATAAAGAAAATCCTTCTGTTAGGGCATAGTGGCGGTGCCACGTTGATGACGGCCTACCAAACTATTGCTGAAAATGGCGTCAAGTCCGTTCAAGGAACTGACAAGATGATCCATATATCTGATGCCGTTAATAATATGCCTGCTGCTGATGGTGTCATATTATTGGATGCTAACTGGGGCAATGGCCCCATGACATTATTCAGTCTAGATCCAGCAGTAAAAACCGAAGGAAATGGAGTTAATCTCGACTCTAGATACGATCTTTACAGCTCCAAAAATGGTTTCACCACAAACGGCGCTCATTATTCAAAAGAGTTTAAACAGCAATATCTGACTGCCCAACGCGAACGCTATAACAAGTTGGTTACAGATGCAGAAAATCGGGTTCAAGCGATAGAGAAAGGCAAGGGAAATTATGTCGATGACGAGCCTTTTATCGTGACCGCAGGAGCGCAAATGTTGTTTAATAACAAATTATATCCTCAAGACGTATCCCTACTTTCGCATACAAAAGAGAAATGGACTTTACTCCATGCCGACGGCTCTGAAACAACCCAAGTTATACATTCAGTACGTTTGCCTCTTAACCTAAAATCCAATACAAGTTCAATTAATGGTGTACTTGTAACTACAGCAAAAAATTTCTTAAGTAGAGTCGGAATTCGAGTAACGCCTGATTACAATATTACGGAAGATGGTGTAACTGGGATTGATTGGAGATCAAATATCACTAGTCCAATTGGTAATATTGAAGGTGTTCATCGTCCATTATTGCTAATGGGGATGACTGGTAGCTGGGAATATCTCGCTTCAGAGGCCATTTACCAGCACGCAAATAATAGCAAGGATAAAACGTTAGCTTTTGTTGAAGGTGCCACTCACATGTTTACTCCCAACAAACAGGCTGAAAAAACACAGGGAGAATTCGGTGACACGATGAAAACACTTTTTGATTATGTCGACCATTGGATTAGCCAGGATGGGCGTTTTATCAGGTAGTAGATCGATAAACATTGGAATAATGACTCACTTCAAGTGAGAATCTCCTGCCCATCAAATCACAGCTGACGATCACCAGTGTTTCCGGTTAGCATATGCGAAGGCGCAGTTATTGGTGCGGGTAGTATTGTAACTAAGAACATTACCGAGAAAGGGATCTATGCAGGAAACCCAGCTAAAAAGTTAAGAAACTTGCCGTGAATACAGGCATACAACCGTTTAGATTAGACATACTTTTATGCACTTTAATATACGGCCCTACAACATTTCTGTCCAAACTGAGCTAGATATTGGTCAGACTTTATTATCCACTTCACCAAGCTTGGTCGCTATAAATATCCTCGGGAATGCTCAAGCTTTATCAATTATACCGTTATAGATAGACTGAAAACAGCATCTTTCTGATAAGACTTTTTATCTGACTACAGTAACTCGCTTGTAGAGATAGAAAATGCTTTGCGCAAAGCATGACTAAAGAGTGAAAACTCATTAAAGCCGTACTTAAAAGTGAATTCAATATTACCGTTGTTAGCTCGGCTCCCTTTTTCACATATTGTATTAAAAGACCGTTATCAGTCATTAGGGTATGTACATGTTCTTTATATAGAATGAGCAGATCTATTATTGCTTTGGTGACATCATCCGCTGACTTGTATGGCACTTTCTTTTGTAAAACTAAAAGGGCCAAGAAATACTTGACCCTGAATACCTCAATATCAAATCAATATTTAAGCTAGAATAATGTTAAAAAGAAACGTCCATCGCTAGCCAATAACGACGACCATCCTCGGTATATCCATAGGTGTCGTAGTCAACGGTTTTATCAAACAAGTTATAAACTGCCCCTTTTACTTTTACATTATCAGCTAGTTGGTAAGTGACCCCTGCGTCAAAGAAAGTATAAGAAGGAACAGGTGTCACACCACTATCAGCGCGTTCCTCACCGTGATAAGTGTATTTAAGCCAGCTATCCAATTTTTCTGATGCACGCCAAGTCATGTCAGCTGAAACTAAATGTTTAGGTAGGTTTTCTAAAGGATTCCCTTTATTATCGCCTGTTTTCTGACGTGAATAAGTGTAGGTATAACTTGTTTTAAAGTCGATTGAGTCTGTCAGTGGTGTATCAACAGATGCTTCAATGCCTCGAGTGACAGCCTTGTCCACATTCACGTTACGTTTATTGGTATTCCCCCAAGAGTTCGTTAACGTGTCACACGTCGATGCTGTACAACTTGTAGTTGTGATCATATCTTTAAAATCGTTGTTAAACAGGCCAACTTCAGCATGTAATCCTTCTTCGCTACGATAAGCTAAGTTGATTTCCTCGGTAACAGATTTTTCCGGTTTCAAGTTAGCACTACCATAACGATTCCCCCCACGACTAGCCTGTACCCAACCAGGACTAGATTGACGGAGATCTGGTGCACGGAAACCGGTAGAAACACCCCCTTTTAATGTCCAAGCATCATCTATATTCCATACTGAATAAACTCGCGGACTAAAGTGAGAACCGTACCGTTGATCATGCTGATAACGAATTCCACCAGTTAAAGCAAGCGGATCAATCACACGCCATTCATCTTCAACAAATAGAGCGAAGTCCGTATTGGATAGGTGAGTAATCGTACCGCCTGTATTTGTCGAAGTATCGTCCATACTTTCATGTTGAGCTTGCAACCCCATCGATAATGTATTCGTGGTAAACGGTAATACGACGGTTGTTTTGTATTCGGTATTATTCAACGTTATATCACGTGAATAGCTGTATGAGCGCTCATACTGCAGATACGAGTTTTCCTTTACATTATCTCCCCAAGTCCCTTGATGAGACAACGCAGCAGTCTTACGGCTATATTTTGCCTCGGTGTAATCAGATGATAATGCATAATAGCTATTTGATTCATAGGATTTATCTGCATTTGAACGACTATCTTGCTCATTAATGCCGGCTTCCAAACTAAATTGATGATTCACATTTAATTGATAAGTTAGCTTCGTATTAAGACTACGCATATCATTTTGTGCGTAACCATTTATAATATTATCTTCATCACGGTGTTGATTTTGACCATAAACTTGTAAAGAAAGAGAATCTGTCAAAGGTCCCGTAACAAAGAAATTACCATTTTGCTCATCACCAGAATCACGATCCTCTTGTAACAATGTACTCAGTGATATTTTGCCAGTCCAATGTTGCTGATCTTTACGCGTAATCACGTTGATCACACCACCAATTGCATCGGAACCATAAAGTGTAGACATGGGCCCTTTAATTACTTCTATACGTTGAATAGCTTCTAACGGTGGTAACCAACCATCTTCAACTCCCGGTCCATCACTGTTTGGGCGAGTTTGACGAGTAGACACTCGTTTGCCATCAACCAATATCAATGTATAAGATGAACCCATGCCGCGAATGGAAATATCTTTAGCATCACCACCGCCTGTTACTACGACTCCAGGCACACTAGATAAAGCATCCGCAATATCACGATAGTAACGAGACTCTAGCTCTTCACGGGTAATAACGGTTACGCTAGCCGATGCATTTTGAACTTTTTGATCATATCCAGCAGCTGTAATGACCATAGTTTCATTCGTATTGTCAGTGTTAGTAGAATCCTGAGCAAATACGCTTGGTATAGAACCAAGAACACCAAGGGCCACTGCTGAAAGTACAAACTTGGAAGGAACAAACATAAATCTTTTCCTTTAAATGATAATAATTATTAGTTGCATTAGTATTATCTAGATTTACAATGTCCTACATAAGGTTCATTTCATGGAATCTTTGTTCCATTAGTGGAACGTAGCTGGTTCTATAAGGGGGAAACCGTGCAAGATTTCGCATCAATTAGAGCTTTTTATGCCCTCTGTGAGAAAAAAAGTCTTACGGCAGCAGCCAAGTATCTACATCAGCCTAAGTTTACCGTTAGTCGTCGTTTAACCACATTAGAGAATGAAGTTGGTCAATCTTTAATGATTCGTAGAGGTAACCGCCTTGCCATTACACAAGCAGGTGAAGTATTCCATAGTTACTGCAAAAAAATATTGGATTTAACCGAAGAAAGCATTGATGCTATGCAGAAAGTTAGTAATGAAATCAGTGGTGAACTGACTATAATTGTACATACTAACTTGGTACGTGGTTGGTTTAATAAACTAATAAATAACTATTTGGATGATAACCCTAATCTCAATATAAATATCATCAGCCAATACCAAGCAGCCTACCAAGATGTAGACCCTGATTTGATCCTATGGCTTGGAGAATTATCTGATATTAGCTGGCGCCAAGAAACTATCGGTTACTGGTGTTATTCGGTCTTTGCTTCACAAGCCTATATGGAGAAAAACAATAAGTTAAATCATCCGAATGATATTAGAGAACATCGATGGCTACATTACGCAGCCGCAGAGCTAGAAAATATTGAACTTTCTAATTCTGATGGTGAAACTTTTCAAGTAGAACACTTACCTAGCCGTTTTCATAGCGATAATATTTCTTTACAGCTTGATGGTATTACAGCTGGGAGAGGGATTGGCCTTCTTCCTGTGAGTATTTATCATAAATTTAATGAAATGCATCATGGTAAGTTAGTCCCTTGTTTACCAGATTGGCATAGTGATCCTAGACCTATTATTTGTTATACCCCGCGCGATAAGCATCAAGTAAAAGTTCAAACTTTAGTTAATCGAATGCAAGAAACTAGACCGAAACATTGGCATCAACGACTTTCTTAAATAGCTTTTTATCCTTTAGAAGGCGTAACTGAAACTCAATTAAACCATTTAACTACCGCCATGGACCGAATTGCTTCAGATGTGGTCAGGTATAAAGACAATAAGGGTTATAGATATAATGTTTATATTATTCTTATAGCCCTTAAACACCGATTAGCTATTATCATCAAAGCGATAACTCATACCACAAATAGACTGAATCCATTCTTCCCCTTGTTCCCCAAGCTGTTTGGACAATTGCTGTTTAGGGCGTTAACACTTTGAAACCAAATTCAAATAACTTAGCTATGAACACTTTTCCTGCTTAATTACCTATTTCTTACTGATCCACACAAATCATTTTAATAGCTCATTTGGTTGACTGGTCCATTATTATGATTTAATATGAACCATAACATCAAAAAAACCAAAGGTGTCATTATGACTAAATGTTATGGGTACATCCGTATATCACCTAAAATCAACGATATTGACAACCGTATTGAAGCTTTTTCAGCATACCAAAACGATATTGAACTATTTAAAGAGACTGGGGTTCGCGGTGGTGTCCCACTATCAGAAAGATCAGTATTTACTGAATTAGATACAAAGCTTATAAAAGGTGACGAACTGGTCGTTTGGTGGATTGACGAGCTGGGTAAAGAGTTTTCAAAATGCCTGAATAACATCAAACTACTTATTGGGCGAGGCATAACAATTAAGACCATTGTTCAAAATTTGGAATTCAAACAGGATGATCAAATTACAGATGCCCTAGTAAAAATGATGCAAGGTTTTGCTGAGTCTGAAAAACATAAACGCCTATTTGCCGCAGAGCTTGGACGCCGCTCTCTTAAAAAAGACAGTGAAGGTTGGAAAGCAAAATTCCGTGGTCGCAAGATAAATAAAGAAATGCATGAGGTAATTGCACAAGCTCTGTTTGAAGGCAAAACCCTACAGACCGTTGCTGACGAGACTGGTGCAAGTATATCAACCGTTAAAAGAGTAAAAGCAAAAATTAAAGATGACGATGAACTAGGTCATCTTAGAAGTCGTAGCCACAGGCACGGTGGGCGATGTGGGGAAAGAAGACACGGCGAACAAAAAGGCCACAGCCCTAAAAGAGGCTATGGAAATAAACCTCTAAGAGATGAAGATCATCAAAATTAAAAAGGCTTTATAACATGAAAAAGAACTTATACCACATTGATATAGCTCCACTAAAAAACAAAGATGGATCAGACATATCATCAGAGGAGCATATTGCTTTTGATTTTGAATCTCACGATGATTTAAAACAAATTCTGTCCAAGGTAGGAATCATTGAAGGACTAGATAAAAAGCAGACTCACAGTTTTGCCATAGGCTTAAAAATGCTCGGTGAAATTATGCTGGAACACAGAAAACACCCGCTATTTCATGAATTCAGCCCACATTTTGGTCAATTTATGAAGAAACTCAAACAAAATATCAAATAGAACACCTAATCAATATTATCAGAGCAAGCGTAGCGATGAATGATCTTTAGATTGTCCAATAAAGGGGAAATTTGAATATCATCTTCTGTCAGAACGAACAAAGCATATCAGGGGGATATCGACGTAAACTTCCGTTTATCCGGTATTTGAAGCCTAATGGCAGAGTTTCGAATGTCGTTATCTGCGGCGCAAATTCAAAATGGAAACAAGCGTCAAATTCAAGATCTGATTCTGTCGCCCATACTGAATCAGTTTTTAAACTAACGAAACGAGATATATTTTTTACTTTCGAGTTTTCAAGATTACGTTTCTAAGCATTATCCAAAACAAAAATCCACATTGTAGTAAAATTTCAAAAGCATGGTACACATTTTGTACTTTTTAAAGGTATGGTTGTATATTTTTCAAGGTATGATTGGATAATCGCAATGTATGGTTATATTAAGAGACATTAACAAGGAAACTGCATATGGAACATGGAAGTCGGGATATAACCTTACGATTTTTGGCCGAACCAAGTGATGTCAACTTTGGTGGTAAAGTGCATGGCGGCGCGGTGATGAAATGGATTGATTTAGCGGCATATGCCTGCGCTGCTGGCTGGAGTAAAAAATATTGTATTACCGCTTATGCTGGTGGTATCCGTTTTGTGGCCCCAATCCTGGTTGGGAGTTTGGTCGAGGTCAACGCCAAAATCATTTATACCGGCAATACCTCAATGCACATTGGACTAGATGTGCAAGCAAGCGATCCTAAAAATGTCGATCAGCAGCTGACGACGCACTGCATCGTAATTATGGTAGCCGTGGATGAAGAGGGCAAACCAACGCCAGTTCCTCAATGGAATCCCAAAACGCCTCATGACCAGTTTTTACATGACTCCGCGATTCGTTTAATGAATATGCGTAAAGAGATTGGTGAAGAGATGGAAGCTCATGTTAAAAAACCGAAATAAACCATCGGCATACGCTGTCATGTAAACGTCATGCTTGTTTGATTTAATCATGCTACGACTATTTTCTCACAAGACACGGAATGACAAAGAAATACGTAGTGACTCTCGGAGAGTCATCATTAATGGATCCTAAGGCCACAGAATATCAATGGGTACGGGCTCTGTATGTGGAAGGTTATCAACCGAAACAGATCAATCATTACATCCAAGCCTGTTTTGGCGGTGATGCGCAATTTGCTGATCTGTTTCGTAAGGTGGCACTCTATGAAGAAAATATTGCCGTACTTATCACCCACCTTAGAACCCTTTTCTAAGTCCTTCCCCCTCTTTATTCTAACCACTGAGCTAATTTATATACCCAAGTAATCACAAGTTCCTGTGTCCTACATCTCGAGGTCATTTGGGCATAACGACCTTTAAGCAAAAGGAACCACGAACATCACTTTATTGTTCTTGCACTCCAAGGTCGTAATGCTTACATTAAAAAGCATTCACTCAGATATAAGGTTGTTACATGAGGTTTAGTTTTAATGCCGAAGATGCGATTCAAGTTTGCGTTGGTGCATTTGCGCTTGCCGTTCCTATCTCTTTTTCTGAGGAAGCTTGGCAATTAGGTAACACGTTGCCAATTCCTAACTTATTATTATTGATGGCTCTGTCTATTAGCTTTCTTGGTGTTTTTGCCTACCACAGTGTGTTCCAAAGTAATATTCGCGCTCGGTTTAGCGTGTTTCTATTTCGCATTGTGATTGCTTATTTTATTGCAGCCGTTGTCGTTGCGTTAGTACTACTCTCTTTAGATAAGCTCCCATTATTGGAACATCCCTTTGTCTCTTTAAAACGTATTATTGTAATTACGATGCCTGCTTCAATGGGCGCGATTGTCGTCGACAGTTTTGATAAGGAATAACGAGTACCTTTATGACTCCTAAATTAAGCTTACGTGCCTTAGAACGAGGCGATTTGAGATTTATCCATAATTTAAATAACAACCGTAATATCATGACCTATTGGTTTGAAGAACCGTATGAATCTTTTGACGAACTTGAAGAGTTATACAACAAACATATTCATGATAATGCGGAGCGACGTTTCGTCGTCGAAAATGAAGATAAAGAATTAGTGGGGTTAGTCGAGTTAATTGAAATTAACTATATTCACCGTAGCGCTGAGTTTCAGATCATTATTACCCCAGAACATCAGGGCAACGGCTTTGCTGAAATTTTAATCAACAAAGCGCTCGATTACTCGTTCACGATTCTGAATCTTCATAAAATTTATTTGCATGTTGCTGTAGAGAATGAAAAAGCGGTGCACTTATATGACAAAGCAGGATTTATTGAAGAAGGCCATCTGGTCGAAGAGTTTTTCATTAATGGTAGCTACCAAGATGTGAAACGCATGTACATTTTGCAAAGTGCTTATTTAAGCACACATAAAGAGCAATTTAAGCCCCAGTAGCATCAAGGTATAAAAAAACCGCGCACCTCTGAGGTGGAGTGCGCGGTAAAACATCGAAGAAGTAACACCAGAGTGTTGTCGTATCATCACTATAGTTATCATAAATGCGGCGTCATTTTTCTTTCTTACCGCTTTCCTAAACTTCAGCGCTGATGAGCCAATATTTCAATATACGTTCTCTTCTAGCGAGATATATCAAAACACTGCTCGCTGACTCCATTCGTTCTAAACCATCCAGCGATGCTAAATCGCTCTGCATGGCTAATACAAACTTCATGAGGAAAACGCTCAGAAAGAAATACCACTAGCCGTCCTGCATAAGGCGCAACGGTTTCGATCAGTTCATCCTGATCGCTATATAGTTTTAATTTGCCACCATCAGCTTCGGTCCAGTGCTCATTCAAGTACATTACCGTAGTTAAGCGTCGATTCGTTCTTCCTTGAAATGCATCGTAATGCTTTTCATAGGCATCCCCAATGTCGTATTTTGCAAAATGTGCCTCATACTCAAACAAGCCTAAAAATAATGCTCGATTGACGTTGTGACGAATATGCTCCATACGCTCCAAATAATCGTGAATAGCAAAGCCCATCGTAGGCTGAAGCCACTGAATTTTATCGCTGCGGCGACGCTGGTTTTGATGCTTTGAATCGGAGCGGCCGATCTGGGCGGTCCTCCAATTTTCTGGCATTTCTTGGCATAAATCTCTTACCTGTTTGACAGATAAAAAATCATCCCAAATGTACCAACCTTGATCTGCAATCGCATCGATTAGATTATCTAAAGACAAAAACGTAACCCCAAAAACCAAAAGCAGATATATAGCGAGAGTTGAGCCTCCCCACAAATCTAAGTTTTAATCTTTTGGATAAAAAATACTAATCGAATTTTTCTAACAAAATACTTTCAGAAATCCGGGATTAATCTTTGTGTTCTCAAATACACGCGATTTTTTCTAATCGTGGCGAATGACCTTTAAAGATGGATTTCAACTGAGCAACAAACAGTTCAGCAGTGGACAGCGCGTCAATCGCAGCTGAGTGAGCCGTGTAGTTAGGCAAGCGATAACATTGCCTTAGATCATTTAACTGTAGGCTACTACGACAATGGGTTTTCCCATCAAACGTAAGCTGCTTTTCAATTTTTAATGTATCAATCCAAATACATGGAAACACATCCAACCCATAGCGGTCAGAGACATACTGATTGATAAACGTCCTTTCAATACTACTGCCATGCACTAAGGCAACCTTACCAGCAAGCGCTGCAAATAATTCGTCCATCGCTCTATCTAATTCAATGCCTTTAGATAAAGCCGACGGTGTAAGCTGATGAATCTCGGCCGAGCGGGCATTCACATATTGGCGGTGGCAAATATAGCGCTCCTCACTGGCCCCCGTATCTATCGATTGAATCGTCATTGGTACCCAACCCACACTTAAAATTTGATCGCGTTGGGCATCTATCCCTGAGGTTTCAAAATCAAATGATAGTAACGAGATTTCGCCGACAAATTCTTTCAAATCAGGTAATGGCGTCGCGAAATAATACGCGAGGCCAGGCAGCCAATCATGACGTTCACGGCAGGTAAAGTGCTGCTGATAGACATGACGCGAGGCATTAAAATGGCGTTTTATCGCTTGTAACATAGTGATTACCCTTTCACAAAACGCAGTTTAGCGACGTCTTGTAGTTCACTGATAATTTTAAATGCATCTTTCAAGTGCTTACGCTCGAAGCTACTGAAACTATCTGGAGAAATATGATTATCAGGTGTTTTACCCTGCTTTAGTGCTTCCAATTGATGTTGAAAACGGACTTGGGTGATGAACTTGTAAGCGCCAATAATATTCTGGCAACTGTCTTGTGACATCGCACCTTGTTCTGCGGCAAACAGAAAACGTTCTTCGGTGCCCGTCATCGAACCGCCCGCGGATAATGAAAAGATCCGCGCAAGATCGATGATCAAATTTAGCGCGAATTTTTTAATATTTAGCGTCTTACTATTATCACCACCTTTTTCCAACACCAAATTATTAAAAATACCTAACGGGGGTTGTGTATCAATGGCATCTTTCACCAAGGCGGGCAAAAAGTTAGTGCTTTTTTGTAAACATTCATGCAAATACTGCTGCATTTGATCAACCAACTCGGTATTACCATAGATGGCACGCGTTTCGAGAAACACACTAATACTGAGAAGCTTGTTGTATTCAGGACTCGATACCCATTTACGATAATACTCTTTCCATACCGTAAGCGGTTGGCACCACTTTGGAGATGCGGCCATGTATTTGCCATCACACAATGGATACCCACAAGCTTGTAGACCATTACACACTCGCATAGCCAAATGACGAAAATAGAGCTCATGTTCTGGCTTCATATCATCAGACAATACCAAAGCGCTGTCTTGATCCGATAGCACATGCACTTCATTACGCGCATGCGAACCTGCAACCACCCATGCATAATCACAAGGAGCAGGACCAAGTAATTCTTCCGTCATTTGCAGTAAACGACGAGTGAAGGCATCCATGATCATCGACATCACACGACCTTGAATTTCTGCACTAATACCGCTTTCGACCAAAGATTGAAAAATAGTCAGCCGCTCTTCTTTTAAATCCGCTAATGCTTGGATATTGCCTGCGTATTTGATTTTTTCGATCAAAAATAACGCCTGCGTTTTGTGGTTATGTACCAGATGAGACGTCGTTAATAAACCAACGACTTGATTCTCTTTCATAACAGGCAAACAACGAATGTTGTATTGCAACATAACAGAAATCGCTTGCACCACTTTGTCATCAGCATGAATGAGCTGAGGATTACGTGTCATCACTATCTCAATCGGGCTAGCTGTATCTACGCCCCGTGCCACAACAGATCGAGTCATATCCCTGTCAGTTACAATTCCTACTAATTCATCATCTTGCATGATTGCCGCACAGGAACTGTGACTTAGTGAATCATTGCCACACATCAACTCCGCTACAACGCGAATTGGCGTACCGACATTAACAATTGCAATATTCTTACTCGCCACCTCTTCCACCCGACGATAAAACAACCCATTCTCTTCTTCGCGATAGGCGTAATCGACTGCCGAGGTTAAACGTAACTGAGCTTGGGAAGCGAAGTAGTTGGCGAATTCAGGGTGTTGTTGGCAAATCGCTTGTAACTCTTGGTGCGGAATCAAATACAGTAATGAGTCTTCAATAGCTGTTGCTTGGTAGCCATCTTCGGCTTCATTAAGCGGCTCCAAAAACGTGAAACCAAACTGATCTTCTTCACCTAATCGCGCCCGCAATTGTCCATCAGGACGACGCTGCTCTATCGCCCCTGTACGAATGATATAGAGGTAACGATCAGAACATAAAGCGCTAAAAGTAATATGCTCACCTTGCGCTAAGTAACGGACTTTTACTTGGCCCGCGACCGCTAACACAATCTCTTGCGGTAACTTATCAAACGGGTCCAAACGAATTAAAAAGTCATAAATATTAGGGGTTAATGATGATCCCACCTTTACCTCCAGATCAAAACGGCGTTTCAATTAATTTCATAGTACAAAAAAAAGCAGCCTTCATGCTGCTTTTCATTTCACATTTTTGATCCAGCGCTCATTGATTAAAGGTGATATACCAATCACTTTGAAAGGAATGACCATTCCTACCGTAATTGAACTTGACCTATGCTCGTTGATGAACCTCTGAATCCTGCATCTTGAGGTCGTTTCGATAGACTAGGTCATTAAACCGGATACTGGGTATACCCCAGATTTTCCGATACATTACGGCACGCTGTATGTAGCATTTCAACGTATTCCCCTTTTCGCTCTTCAGCAAAACGAATGGTTGGGAAAGAAATTGAAATGGCTGCGATGACCATACCAAAACGATCATAGATAGGAGCGGCAATACAGCGTAACCCTGGTTCCTGCTCTTCGTTATCTTCAGCAAAATGTTGTTCACGCACCAAATGTAATTCATCAAGTAGCTGGTCGGTATTCTGGTGTGTACGCTCGGTGTGGGGAATAAAGTCCACATCTTCTAATAAGTGACGTACATAGCTTTCATCACGTTCAGCCAGTAACACTTTACCAATCGCAGTACTATAAAGTGGATTACGACGTCCAATACGCGAATACATGCGCAGGTTGTAACCCGAATCAATTTTATGAATATAAATGATGGCATTTTCATCAAGAGCACCAAGGTGCAATGCTTCATTCGTTTTATCAGCAATCTGCTGCATTTCTTTGTTTGCTAAGCCAACTAAGTCCACGTATTCCAGTGACTTAGAGCCAAGCTCAAACAATTTTAGGGTCAGAGAATATTTATCTGCTTCACCTTCTTGAGACACATAACCTAAGGTCTTCATTGTTTGCAAAAATCGATATGTGGTCGCTTTAGACATCATCAAACGTTGCGAGAGTTCCGACACACCAATTTCTTTCTGTTCACCTAGAGCCTGTAAGATACTAAATACTTTTAGTACCGACGACACGGCTTCCGGCTGTGTTGATTTTTCCATTCGCTGTCCCCTTTTCTAACTTAAGTCATTATAGCCTCTCAAGATATTCGTACCACTATTTTTAAAAAGGCTTTTCATAAATATGAAACCCTTCAAACACTGCCCTGAAAAAACAGATCCCAATCAAGATTTTTAAAACAGCTTTTCAAAAATATTTGCCAACTGTTTTTTTTTGGAACATGATAACCACATCAGCAATGAGACGAGCTTGTCTCTTTATCAGTTAGCTACATTAAGGAAAACACTATGGTTCTTGAATCATTTAATCTTGAAGGCAAAGTCGCGATAGTGACCGGGTGTGATACAGGCCTAGGTCAAGGTATGGCACTAGGTCTCGCAAAGGCCGGTTGTAACATCGTTGGCGTAAACATCGCAGAACCTACTGAAACAAAGGAACAAATTACGGCTTTAGGTCGTGAATTCTTAGATGTTCGCGCGAATCTCATTACCCTTGATGATGTTCCTTCTATTATCGATCGTGCGATTACTCAGTTCGGTCACATCGATATTCTAGTCAACAATGCTGGTATCATTCGTCGTAACGACGCCATCGAATTTAGTGAAAAAGATTGGGACGATGTCATGGACATTAACGTCAAATCTGTCTTTTTCATGTCTCAAGCGGTAGCCAAGCAGTTCATCACTCAGGGCACAGGCGGCAAAATCATTAATATTGCGTCTATGCTGTCATTCCAAGGTGGGATTCGTGTTCCATCATACACAGCTGCGAAAAGTGGTGTCATGGGCATTACCCGCTTAATGGCTAATGAATGGGCAAAAAATAACATCAATGTGAACGCCATCGCGCCTGGATATATGGCAACCAACAACACCGCAGCACTCCGCGCTGACACAGAACGTAACCAGGAGATAGTGGAACGTATTCCTGCTGCTCGCTGGGGATTACCTTCTGACCTTGCTGGCCCTTGTGTTTTCTTAGCATCAGCCGCGTCCGACTACATCAATGGTTATACCATTGCTGTCGATGGTGGTTGGTTAGCACGTTAATTTGAAGCTCATTGAGCTGTTAGGAAAAGATTGTGACTGTGTATGAAATTGCACAACTGCTCGGTTTTGTGAGCTTTGCGCTAGGAATTTCTACGTTTTACCAGAAAAATGATCGACGGTTAAAGATCATCATGCTGATCTTTAATCTCAATCATTTAGTCCATTTTTTCTTACTTGGCTCAATGGTTTCAACACTCAGTACTGGTTTATCCGCACTGAGAACAGCCAGCTCTATCTATACTTCGTCGAAACGAATCGCTGCTGTTTTTGCCATTATTGGTATCGTATTTGGCATCGCCATTGCCGATAACTGGTGGGATTTATGGCCAATAGTCGGTATGACGATTGGCACGGTAGCCATATTCACTCTCGAAGGCGTAGCGATGCGCATCGCCTTCGTTGTCGGGGCAATATGCTGGCTGATTAATAATATTTTGGTGGGTTCGATCGGGGGCACCCTATTAGAAGCCACACTTATTTCAGTTAATTGCTTGACCATTTTTCGCATAGTTCGCGATAAGAAACGAACTATAGCAAGCCAAGCATTGTGAGCTTAAACAAAAGCTTAAGTACATTTTTCCGGTAATTTGATAAGGAAAAATACCTTAAGCTTAAGAGGACACACACCATGTTTGTATTTAACGAAGACGTAGAACTTCAAGACCTAGGCGATGGCGTTTCCCGCAAAATTCTTGCCTACAGTGACAACATCATGTCGGTTGAAGTGCATTTTGAAAAAGGGGCGATTGGCGCCATGCACAACCACCCACATGAACAATTGACCTATGTGTTATCCGGTTCGTTTGAGTTCACCATCGGTGATGAAAAGAAAGTCGTTCGCACTGGCGACGTCTTATACAAAAAACCGAATGAAATGCACGGCTGCGTCTGTTTAGAAAAAGGGGTGCTGTTGGATAACTTTACCCCAATGCGCAAAGACTTTATTGAGTAATTTTTTGCCAAATACCCGATGAAGTGGTGTTTGGCTAACCCATATTTGATTTTAATTTATTAGTTGCGGAGTGATCCGCAGGAGAATTCCTTATGAAAATCGCACTGATGATGGAAAACAGCCAAGCGGCTAAAAACGCGACTGTCTTAAACGAACTGACTACAGTGACAGAACCTCTCGGTCATTCCGTGTATAACGTCGGGATGAGTGATGAACAAGATCACCATCTAACTTACATCCACCTTGGGATTATGGCGAGCCTACTGCTTAACTCTAAAGCGGTTGATTTTGTGGTTGCAGGTTGTGGTACAGGCCAAGGCGCTATGATGTCATTAAATATCCACCCAGGTGTGGTTTGTGGTTACTGCCTAGATCCATCCGACGCATTCCTATTCAATCAAATCAACAACGGTAATGCACTATCACTCGCATTTGCTAAAGGTTATGGTTGGGGTGCAGAACTTAACGTGCGTTACATCTTCGAAAAAGCCTTTACGGGTGAACGTGGCGAAGGTTATCCAAAAGAACGTGCTGAACCACAAAAACGTAACGCAGGTATTTTAAACGAAGTAAAACAAGCCGTTGTAAAAGACAACTACTTAGATACGTTAAAAGCAATGGATCAAGAACTGGTGAAAACAGCCGTTGGTGGTCCTCGTTTCCAAGAATGCTTCTTTAGCGGTTGCCAAGTGCCAGAAATCGCAGAGTATGTACAATCTCTTATCTAACCCTTAATCCGTTATTGCCTTTTAAGCCAGTATCTTTACTGGCTTTTTTATTGACATGCGACGTTGAAAGGCAATCCCCTTTTTTCGTGATGGATACTGAGCCCAAACTCATTGATGACGATATGAATCTTGTATCTTGAGGTCATTGGAGTATCGCAGTAAAGTTAAATGACGCGTTTACTTTTGACGTCAGAGGACAGGCATGAATCAAGACTCTCAAACACCCTACCAATCTTTAAAAGAGCTGACGCCAAACTATAAGGTGATGGCACTTTGGGAACAAGATACACTTGCTCCCCTTCATCTAAATCAGCACTTTATCGAAAGGGGCAATCATAAACGTCATGACCGAATTTTAACCCATATTACTCACCCCGAAATGGTGCTGGTGCCGCCACCATCAGCCAATGGCATCGCAGTTTTGATTATTCCCGGCGGAGGATACACTAAAGTTGCCTTTGATAAAGAAGGTATGGATACTGCAGAATATCTAGCCCATCTGGGTTTTACTTGTTATGTACTGAGTTACCGCATGCCAGGAGATGGGCATGTTTGGTCATCCAATACCGCTCTCGCCGATGCTCAGCGAGCAATGCGTTTAATTCGTAGTCAAGCTGCTAAGCAAGGAATTGAACATGTTGCTGTTATCGGTTTCTCTGCCGGTGGGCATCTCGCAGGTTGGCTTTCAACTCGTTTTGATCTGCCCGCGTATCCACTACAAGATACCGTTGATAACTATCCAGCTCAGCCCGATCTTACCGCACTCATTTATCCGGTCATCAGTATGGATGAGCGTGTCACCCATCTGGGTTCTCGCAAACAGTTATTAGGCAGTTTGGCCGACAAGCCGTTGCATCCTGAATTTTCCATAGAAACAATGGTGACAGCGGCAACACCGCCATGTTTTATCTTACATGCCAATGATGATCCATCAGTACCGTCTGAAAACAGTATTTTGATGTGGCAAGCATTAAAAAACCACCATGTGGACGTGGATTTACATATCGTCCAACAAGGTGGTCACGGTTTTGGTTTTCGTCATACCAAAGGTCTCACCATTGAAGCTTGGCCAACGTGGCTGCATCAATGGCTAGAACAGCGTTTAGGCTTAAACTAACTCCATTGAGATAGAGAGTTAGCCATGTCGTTCAGCGAAAGTCGGACGGCGATGTTCGACTTTTTTCTCAAACAACCACAAACCGAGCATGGATAAAAATAGCATAAATAAGCTCAAAAATAGCGGGGCTTTAAAACCGAAATATTGCGCAATCACTCCCATCGCACTGGTTCCCAACATTGTACCTAACAACATTGAGTTGGTATAAAACGCAGATGCTTTACCAATCGTTTTAGGGGCGTAATCTTGCACAATGGTGACACCAAGGCCCACAAAAATTCCAAAAAACAAACCATTCAATAGCTGAAGAGCAATACAGACAGCCAAGTGATCGGTAAAGTACATCCCGACATAAAAAAGCATACCAAACACATACCCCAGCCTCATCATCGGTAGTTTTCCATAACGCTGAGACCAACTCGCCGCAAGCAGCATGACTGGAATTTCTACCGCAGCAGTCATACCCAGTAATATCCCCGGATATGCCGTTGATAAGCCCATATTACGGGTTAAAAACAGAGGCATCGAGCCGACATAAGTACTGTTTGCCATATTCGCCAACATCATGATTGCACCTAGAAACCAGACTTCTCTCGGTAAGGGTGGAGCCAGTTTCTTGTCTTTATCTAAAGGATCGATGTCTGGTGCTTTAGGTTCTTTTAATTGCAATGCAACCAAACCAATGACCGCCAACGCGACGACAGCCGATAGATAAAAGTTAGATCGAAACCCTAAACGGTCAACGGAAAAGAAAGCAATCGGTGGCCCAACAACCCACAACAACGAAACCGATGAGCGCATTTGTGAATTCAATTTAGTACTACTTTTACCGGTTGAATCCGCATAACGACGAATGATGGTTAAGATGACAGGGATAGAAGACGATGCCAAAGGCATGATTAAACACCCCACAATTAGGACGTGCCAAAAGTTTTTTGAAAGAGCAAAACCTGCCGAAGCACCAACGATTCCCAACAGTGAAAAAATCACTAATCTTTTCGCGGAGACCCCTTTGTCGATCAGTCCGGTGATTTTTTGGCTAAATAGCACCGTCATCCCAGAGGTAATAACCGTATATACACCAATAAGTCCAGGCTCAACGTGAAGACCATTGACCAAATACAAACTCATGACAGGTAAAATCAAAGCAAAAGCTAAGGCGGTAAGACCATTGGTACAAAAGAGTACCGTCGTCTGACTTTTCATGAAACAACCTAATTAAGCGAGAGAAGACAAATTCAAAATGAGCGCGGATATGCGCCCACCTAATGTCGCTCAAACCTTGGGCAATAACAAGTCTCTTTTTCTTATCCTCCAAATAATCTTCCCTTTTTAACCATAGTTTTTTCGTCACAACACCGTTTGTTTGGTTCTGAAGATCTAAGTCACAAAATAAATGAACCAATGTTTTATTTTATTTGTTTATTCTTTTTATTGGCGCATAATCGGTTTAGAAAAATACAGGAGAGAAGATGATGAAACCTAATCGAGTCGCTATTATTGGCGAATGCATGGTTGAATTACAAAAATCTGGAGATCTCTATAAACAGACCTTTGGTGGTGATACGCTTAATACTGCTATCTACTTGTCTAGATTAACAAAAAATAGCGGCATCCAAATTTCATATTTGACTGGCTTGGGCAAAGATCCTTTTAGTCACAGCATGATCAATGCTTGGAATAAAGAAGGTATTGATACGACTGGTGTCAGAATTTCCCAAGATAAATTGCCCGGAATGTATGCGATTGAAACCGCACCAGATGGAGAACGAAGCTTCTATTATTGGCGTAATGATGCGGCTGCTAAATATTGGATCCGCGACAGCTCTATTGTAGAGCTAGCTCAAGAACTCTCCCAATATCAATTGGTTTATCTTAGCGGAATCAGTTTAGCCATTTTGACTCCTGATTGCCGCGAAAAACTGTATGATGCCCTACTTTTATGTCACGAAGATGGTGTAAAAATCGCGTTTGATAACAACTATCGTCCAGCGTTATGGGAATCGTCAGACATTGCAAAGAAAACCTATCTGCAATTTATGCATATCACTGATATCGCGTTTTTGACCTTCGATGATGAAGTCATGCTTTATGGTGACAGCAAAGAGAGTCAAGCGATTGAACGAGCTGAACGCTTGGGCATCAAGGAAATCGTCATTAAACGTGGGTCCGAGCCTTGCATTGCGATTAAAGCAGGAGACCGTTTTGAAATTCCTGCCACTAAAGTAGCTAATGTTGTCGACACCACTGCCGCTGGAGACTCATTTAGCGCAGGCTATTTAGCAAAACGTCTATTGGGCGCTGACCCAGAAGCATCAGCACAATTAGCTCACCGTGTTGCCGGTACTGTCATTCAATATCGTGGCGCCATCATTCCCCAAGATGCAATGCCGCAGATTTAAAGGATACGAGAAATGAAAAGTCTTAACGAACAATTAAACGACATTAAAGTCGTGCCTGTTATTGCCATTAAAGATGCAAACAAAGCAGTCAAACTGGCAAAAGTGTTAGTTGAAAACGGCCTACCATGTGCTGAAGTCACATTCAGAACTGAAGCGGCGGCAGAAGCTATTCGCCATATCCGTGAAGCCTTTCCTGACATGTTAATCGGTGCTGGTACAGTGTTGACTCCACAGCAAGTCGACAATGCGATTGAAGCGGGCGCCGATTTTATTGTTAGCCCTGGTTTTAATCCTACGATTGTAAAATATTGCCAACAACGTAATGTCACCATCATTCCAGGTGTTAATAACCCAAGTTTGGTTGAACAGGCAATGGAAATGGGCTTACGTACTTTGAAATTCTTTCCAGCAGAACCATCAGGCGGTGTTGGCATGCTAAAAGCAATGAGTGCCGTATACCCAATTAAATTTATGCCAACTGGTGGTGTAAAACCGAGCAACGTAAAAGATTACTTAGCCCTTCCAACTGTACTTGCTTGTGGCGGTACTTGGATGGTGCCAAACGACCTAATTGACAATGAGAAGTGGGATGAATTAGCCACACTTGTCAAACAAGTCGCTGACGTTGTGGCATAAACCACAGAGTCATCGAAAATCGAAACGAAGATCTTTTGTTTTTAATTAGCACTTCGACATGAGTGTTATTATTAGCCCATATATTCCGCGAAATATGGGCTTTTTTTTGGCTCTTTTCTACTTGCACTACTTCCCTATCCACTCGTTACGACAAAGTAATCAATGAGTTGGTCATTGTTGCCAGTTAAATCATCAATGACACGTTATAAAAAAACTGCCACCTCATCAGGTAGCAGTTTCCGTAAGACAATCAAACGCGATTAGTGTCAGCATTCGATGAACATGACGCCTATAACTTCATCGCTAGTGCTTTCAACTCAGGTTGTTGCTTAATATCTTTTAGTACTTGCTCAGCCGCCATCGTCGCTCCGCGTAACTGAAAATGTGTCGTATCCGGTTTATCGAACCGACCTGTACGTCCCATATAATAAGGATATTTATCCGTATTCACTGCAAGCCACATTGATTTCCAGTTGCCTTCTTTATTGGCGATAGCAATCATTTGTTTTTGAATATCAATCAAAGGGATGTCATACCGTTGTGCCGTTTGTTTTACCGTATCCGTATAACTACCAACGAACGCATAACCATGGCGAGTATTTTGCTTGGTCACATGCTGAATAGGATTTAATGGTAATCCATTATGGCCATTAGCCATTTTGGCACGTGGTAACGACGTCAAAAAGACAGGATGCATTTTATGTTGACGAGCAAAGGCAATGTATTGCTCTAACTCGTGCTGCAATGACATTTCGGGATGTCCAACAGGAAATTGCGGCTCTCCTCGTGCATTGTTCGGGTAAGTACACAAGTTTGCGACATCAAGTGGCCCACGCCCCGGTTTAGAGCCATCGCATTTTTCATCGTTATGGCTGAATTGAATAAAGAGGTAATCTCCCGGTTTGACCAGCGGTTCGAGCAAACTCAGCCAGCGCCCGTTGATATAATCTTTAGAGCTACGCCCTGAACGAGCAGCATTAACCACCATTACTTTGCCATTATCGCCAACTAAAGCGTGAAAAGCCTGCCCCCACCCCGTACGAGGAAACGCATCTGGCTCATAATATGAAGCGGTAGAATCCCCCACAATAAACACTCGAGTATCCTTACTCTTAACCGCTTGCTGAGTATTGCTAAGTTGATTATAACTAAGGTAATAAATCGGATTTGAATCCAAACTGATGATCGGCTTAAACGCTAAATCAGTCAGTGTGGTCCCTTTCGCTAGTCCCGTTTTGGTATCATAGCCTCGGTTATGTAGCACTTGCGATGCGAGATCCGCCATTAGCGGATGATAAAGGCTTGAGTAGCTAACTGGATCCCATTCCTCTTTTGCATCGAGTCCATAATGTCCGAGTATATTTGCAAACGCATGATCAAAATGTTGATTGGCCGTTACCCATGTGTTTTTTGCCATAGCGGGAATTGTTTTTGCTGCGACCAGTTCCTGTGGACCAAGTAATCCCGCTTGGTGAGCCATCACCGATACAATCAAATCAGAAAATGGATTCACGTTACCAGTCGTCGTCCCGCCATTTTTTGCCTTAACCACTAAAGCAGCCACACACATCGAACGACGTTTGACACTGGTTAAACATGATTCACCACTATGATCATCAACATTCACCAAAAGCGGCGCAGTCATCCCCTTCACTGAGACTCGATAATGCCCTTTTTGATCTGTTGTCGTGGTGATGGTTTTACCTAGTGAATCTTTCACTGTTACTTGAGCCGGAAAGACCATTGAACGATGCAGCACTTCACCTTGCAACAGGCTATGACGAGCCAAAGAAATGTCAGGTTGCCAACCCGATAATACTTGTTCGTCAGAGTATGCTTTAGCTTGCCGCGTGGTCAATTGTGGGCGAGCAGTGGTCACTTTAGCCCCTGGGCCGCGATTACCAAATTCCCAAAAACGCGATTGCTGCGGATAAAACCAAATGGTTTGATTATTTTTATCATGCCCACTCATCTTATCCCAACCGTAGATATGATCATCCATATCACAATTGATAAAGGTCGTATTACCTACCGCATTAGGATCTGCATAACGACCGTCTTTAAAGGTCGTAGTTGGGTGCCAAGGCCGTCCTAGCCCGTAACTGTTCGCTGGTACACCTGACTCTTTGGTTAATCGACAATGTTTAAACACAATACCAAACGGATCATTAATGTTGGTCGCAGGCGCCGTAATATACCCATACGGCTCTCCAGCAGCGACATCATGACGATTACGCGCCACAATGTTGCTGTCTTTAATGAGAGCAGTCCCTAAACCAAAGATAAAATCAATATTGCCTGAGATTTGCGATTGATCGATAAAACTACGCCCGGCACGCAGATAGAGCGTATCCTGATAACCGACAAGATTAACGTCTTTCAATTCTGCTTTATCGGCATGGTTAGAGACCAAAAGCGCAACCGCTTGGGTATTCTTAACTTTGCTCGGGTCCTGGTCAGATTTGGCTTGGTTAGCATTAAAATCAAATCCATTTGCTATCGTTAGCGAACGAATTTTCACTCCATCAGCATCAATGGCAACCGTTCGACTACCAAACGTGCCAAACTTTTTGCCATTAGGCTGAAGCATTCCGTTGGCCGTCGTCGCGGTAATAATAGTTTTATCTCGATTTTGTCCAATCAAATACGTATTAGGACGCGTGATATTGAGCTTTTCGTGATACACACCATCGTGAATATAAACCACATAGTCTGATTGATCGTTTGGTGCGTTATCTAATGCGGCTTGAATCGAAGAATAGTCAGCACTGCCATCGGCAGCGACAGACACATTGTAAAGAGGGAGGGCGTTTGCAGAAGAAAAGTAAAATAAAGCTGAGCTGCAACATGCCAAGGTGACTCGATTTAATTTCATCTTTCACTTCCTATGATCAAAGAGATGGTGAGCCATCGACCTCACCATCATCAGATACAAGAATAAAAATCGACAAGGTGGCAGAGCAGTCACTCTGCCACCTTTAGATGTTAATCGTGATAAATAAATTCACGAATATCTTGGATAGCTTGTTGACCAGGGACAGCGGCTTTCGGATTCACACGCGCTGCTTTTTTCAGTCGTTGTACCCAAGCGCCAGTCACTGGATGACCTTGTGCATCTAAAGTCACCCCACCTTTGACGAAGCGGTTATCAACGAAATGTTCACCATTGACCACATCGCTGTATTTGCTTGGTACATAAAAGCGATAGGACTGATCATGTTCAAACGTCCCTTGTTTGACACTACTGGTGTATGGACTCTTGCGGAACAGATAGTTGAAACGTTTGTTATCGATAGACACGTTATTTTCAACCACTAATGAACCTGGGTTAAAGTTATCGGTAAACCCATCCATATTATTGTGAAACGCTAAGCTGTTTTTCACGATATGGGCCACAGGCAAACCTTCACCACCCAATTTGAACCCATTACCGCGAGTTCCCCCTTTGGCTTTTACTGTCGTTGTTTCTCCATTCATGTAAGCAACAGAATCCAAAATAGTCACAGCACCATCTGGGCCATCTTCCACTTTATTGAATAAGTCGAAGCCATCGTCGATATTATGGTGAGAAACGCAACGAATCAGAGTATTACCATCACCAACTCGCATTTTCACAGCAAATCCATCAGCGTTAATTTGCGATTTATCCATGTTGTTATAACTTTCGCTGTCTGTCACTGTGTTGTAACTTGCCCATAATGCTCGGCCGACATCACTAGGTGAAGAGATCTGGAAGCCTGAATCTGGGGCATTATGAGTACGCATGTATTCAAACTCATTATGGCTGCCGCTCACAATCGTACGAGCGCCTGCCACTTCAATGTGTGACACTTTCCAGTAGTTCGCATCATGTAAGTAAGTGCCAACAAAACGGACGTGATTACCTTTTGCTTTCAAGGTCTTCACATGTTCTGGCGTACCACTTGCAGAGACAGGAATAGTCAGAGCTGGGTAATCCCCATCTTCTAATAAAATCGTTCCACCAGGAGGCAGAATATTCACCGCTTGTTGTAACGTTAAGTGTCCATGAGTGCCTTTGGGATTAACCACCAGCGTATGTGGACCAGACAATGGTTTCTTAGTCACGGTATAGTGATAACTCATGGTTTTGAGATCTGGCCCTTCAATTGGAGTAAAACTCACATCGAATTTGGCTTTAGCAGCTGTCAATGATGTGTTGTAATCAAACATTTCGCCCGCAGAAACCAGTTGGTCTTTCACTAACCATTTGCCATTTTGTTGCACACCAAATTTACCGGTGTAGTTAGCTCTAGCTTGCACGGTGTAGTCATCAACAGGCGTCATATCAGGGGAAGCCTGTTGCAAAACTGGCGCGACCAATTTGGCATGATAGCGTGGCGCATTTTCAGTATGAGCAGGGGAAAGCGTCAACTGAACATTACTGACTGTCATTTTGGCATTACGTGATGCAAAAAATCCGACATATTGATGATCAGGGTCTTGCATCTCAACAATATTGGCATGTGCTCCAGCCAGTGGAACAGTTTTTGTCATCGTCCCATTGCTATAACTGACAACATAACCTTTATCATTACGCGTTAATGTCATGTGATAAGTTTTGTCTGGGCCATAGGTGATCCCTTTAACATATTCATCACGACTCATGCGGTTACCTGCGGTGCCCCAAGGTTTGTAAATACCTTCACGGAAGTTCGCATCCACATTAACCAGCCCTTTCACACCTTTTTTATGCGCACGGAAAATGTTCATCACCATATTTGATGCCGCCGGGAATTCTTCCTGCCCTTCAGGCTGTGGATTCATCCGCGCTTTACCGATGATATCGCGCACCATAATCCCAGCACCTTCTTGGCGGTTTGGTGTCGACCCTGTTTCAGGACCTAGCTGATCTAACTGCACATCAGCAGACAAGATGAAATTCACGTTGGTAGGGAGTTTCGTGTAGTAAAAGGTGCCGCCTTCGTGGGAGTTGGCTAGCTTACCGCCTCGGCTTTCAACGGTAAATTTCTTAGCCACCGGTCCAGGTTGCACCAATTTACCATCTACGGTTACTTGGTTAGTGCCAACCTTATTTGGCAAAATAGTCGAACCAAAATTAAGGTCTGTCGATTGACCAAAAGTGATGGCCTGCCAAGTCAGGTTTTGGCTATCACTCATCATATCTGCAGATTGAGATGCACAGCCACCAACGGCCAAAACGGCAGCAATACTTAACGCTAAACGATTCTTTTTCATTTTTCTTAATCCTTGAAAAAAGGCTTATATCGACAGCACAACCAATAAGCCTTTGTGGACGAACCGATACCAAATGGGAACTTGGTATAAATGGGGGAATTAGAAGCTATATTTCACGCCGACACGCACACGTGGACGCCATCTGTCATAGGCATCACTGCCGTCATAAGTTGCGTGTCCAGATTTGTAAGGAATAAAGCCAATTTCAGTGAAGGGGTGCCAACCACTATCAAAGCCTTTGTATTCACCGGTAAAGTTCACTTCAGAGAACCAATCTTGGTGAGATTTCCAACGAGGACCTTGAGATTCTTGGTTAAAGGTGTAGTCAACGCTTGCGCCAAACTTCCAATCTTGGATACCGCCATAACTGGTAGAAAAGGTCCAACGATTGTAATGATGATTAGATGAATTTGTATTATTACTTGTCTTTTGTAAGTTTGAATAGTGATAACGATGACGGAAAGCCACACTCCAATCGTCGTTCACTTTATAGCCCAAGGTTAAGTTAAATTGATGCCCTACTTTACTCGATGATGACTCCCACTTATATTGCGGCTTTAGACTCCATTGATCGTTAATGTGATACAGATAGCTGATATTGGCCTGTTGGCCATTCCCTGTCTCGGTACCGTAAGCATCTTCATTTTGGCTCTTCCATTTTGCTTCAACTTCAAACCCGACACCATTGGCAAAGCGATTTCCTACAGAAATACGATCTTTATGGGCAGCGGATTGGCCGTCATAGCGAGGAACCATTTCATGCCGAATATTAATGGTTGTAGCTTGAGCAGCAAGGCTGGTCAAGGCTACAGCGATAGCAGCAGTTAAGATTCTAAATTTCATTTTGAAACACCGTTTTGTTTTATTTTTTCATTAGCGCTAAATTACTGCTAACGAAAAGTATAAAAAACCCCAAATCTAACGTTTTGTGATCTATGAAACGATGTTTCATTTATGTATATTAGTTTATGTGATCGGTAATAATGCTGGCTATCTAATGGTATTTATATATATAAACACCTATTAGTAGCTCAAAACCGACTTTATTATATAACTAAAAGAGAGTAAAAATAACAATGAGATAGTTCGATAACTATCGTTATCCATATTGAATATTTAAATTATTTTGGTCGATATAAGATCTGAATCACAAAGAAATTTTTTCATATGATTTAGGCCGCTTATTAATACTGATTAACATGTTATCGACTTTCCTTTTATGTGCCTTTGGAGAAACCTCTTGAAACCCCTGCTTCCTCACCATTTATTTTCCAAAGTCATTCAAAATAGGTTATTTAGCCGGCAAAATTTAAAACTCAATTACCGCGCTAAAGTACTTTTAAAGCGCAGTATTATCCCTTTTACTTGGCCTATCGTTGTCGAACTAACCTGCGTTGTGCTGATGGGCATTGTGAGCACAATCTTAGTGAGCCATATTGGCAGTGCAGAAACAGCGGCGGTAGGTATCAGTGATAGTATTACTTTTTTAATTATTTCATTGCTCACAGCAACGGAGCTAGGCGGTTCCGTCGTCATTGCTCAAGCCTTTGGCCGGAGATTACGTGATAAAGCCAAAACGGCGGCAGTTCAAGCTATTAACCTAAATATTCTCGTCAGTATTGTTACCAACGTCCTCATTTACCTATTTATTGAGCGAATTCTTAATGTGATAGCAATGGGCGCACAGCGACATGTGATCGAGCTTTCTGAGCTGTACTTGAAAACGATCGCTTTTAGCTATCCCGCACTGGCGATTATTTTCGCGGGTAGCGGAGTATTACGTGCCATTGGTAATTCTCGCGCTCCCGCCATCAGTAACATTTTGATGAACATTCTAAATATCGTATTTAGTTACCCACTGATATATGGTTGCTCATGGTTCGGATGGAATGGCTTTGGCTTGTTAGGTGCGGGGATCGGTGTCACTGCAGCTCGCTGGGTTGGCGCAGGATTTATTCTCGCGATACTCACCCATAACAGTACGCTACGCCTCAGCCTTGGCTCGTTTAAACAGCGTTTTCAACGGAGCATTATGCTGGAGATTATGGGGATCGGCGTTCCAGCCAGCGTAGAACAATTAATGTTTAACGTCGGTAAGCTTATTACTCAAATCATGGTAGCTGGCATGGGGACAGTTGTCATGGCGGGCAACGTGATCACTTTTTCTGTGCTCTTGTTCGTAAATATACCAGGTAATGCGCTAGGAATGGCCGCAACGGTATTAATCGGTAAACGTTTAGGCCAAGATCAAACTCGTCTCGCTCGTTTAGAGATGCGTTTAATTTTAACCAGTGCTACGGTGCTGTTAGTCACCATGGGCATTATCTCTGTACCTTTAGCTCACCACATTGCGCACATTTACACTAGTGACCCACAAGTGGTTAACGTGGTCGTCAACCTTATCTATCTCAACGCTCTCATGATGCCAGTATGGGCATCTTCATTTGTGTTACCGGCTGCATTTAAAGGCGCTAAAGATGTCCGTTTTAGCATGTGGACCGCCATAGCAAGCATGTGGGGATGTCGTGTAGTGATCGGTTACTCCTTAGGTATTCTATTGAATATGAGTGTTTACGGTATCTGGCTAGGAATGTTCGCCGATTGGTGGATTCGAGCTGGACTCTATTTTTATCGTATGATTAATGATAAATGGCTCGATATTTATCGAAAAAATAAAGTGTTAGAGCAATCACGCTAATTCCCTTCCTTTATGTATTCTCTTAACTGATAAGGCAGAATGATTATACCCAAATGCTCTCAAGCTGAAGGATTCAGCACCTTGAGGTCACTTGGGTATACAGACAAGCAATCTTTAATTTCACTTTTATAAAGTTATTACCTATCTGTTAGAAATAAAACATTCTATTTACTCACCTTCGTTTCATTAGGGACTAATCCGTGAAAGCAATCACAATATTATATAAAATTTAAAAAATGAACCGTTGTTTCGATTTTCGTCACATTCAAAACAGAGCCATAAAAATATACTTCGATTCAAATAAATTAAAACAGTGTTTTGAGGTTCAGATATGGAATATGATTATCTAGTCATTGTTGGCTATTTCATCCTAATGGTTGGGATTAGCCTTCTATTCAAAAAGATGGCGAGCAAAAGCACCAGCGATTACTTTCGTGGGGGCGGTAAAATGCTTTGGTGGATGGTGGGTGCAACAGCCTTTATGACCCAATTTTCTGCTTGGACATTTACCGGTGCCGCAGGTAAAGCGTTCAGTTCAGGTTTTGAAATCTTAGGTGTATTTGTCGGCAACATGGTGGCGTATGCGTTCGCTTTCTTCTACTTCTCTCGTCGCTTCCGTCAAATGCGTGTAGACACACCAACTGAAGCTGTTCGTCGTCGCTTTGGTAATGGTAATGAACAGTTCTTCACATGGGTGATTATCCCGCTCAGTGTATTGAATGCCGGGGTTTGGCTAAACGGTCTTGGTGTGTTTGCCTCTGCGGTATTTAACACCGACATCAACCTCACTATTTGGGTAACAGGTGCCGCAGTACTGCTTGTTTCTTTAATTAGTGGTGCATGGGGTGTGGTAGCGTCTGACTTTATTCAATCACTGGTTGTCGCCGTTATTTCGATTGCTTGTGCTTGTGTTGCCTTGTTTGTGATTGGCGGCCCCGTGGAAATCATTGATAAATTCCCTGGCGGCTTCCTTGTCGGCCCAGACATGAATTACCCACTATTAATTGTTGGTTCATTCTTGTTCTTCATCGTTAAGCAATTGCAAAGTATCAACAACATGCAGGAGTCTTACCGTTTCCTAAACGCTAAAGATTCCAAAAATGCGTCTCGTGCAGCGTTGCTAGCTTTGGGTATGATGTTTATCGGTGCGATGATTTGGTTTATCCCACCATGGGCACTACGCATTCTAGATCCAAATGCAGCTATGGCTTATTCCAACTTAGGTAAAAAAGCAGGCGATGCGGTTTATCTAGTGTTCGCTCGTGACTACATGCCTACAGGTACTGTCGGTCTATTAATGGCTGGTTTATTTGCCGCAACCATGTCATCAATGGACTCAGCATTAAACCGTAACTCTGGTATTTTTGTACGTAGCTTCTACGCGCCTATCATGCGCCGTGGTAAAGCTACCGACAAAGAACAGCTACGCATGGGTATGATTGCCAGCATCGTAAACGGTATCTTAGTTATCCTATGTGCTCAGTTCTACGTCTCTCTACGCGGTTTAAGCTTGTTTGATTTAATGATGCAAGTTGCAACACTACTGCAATCACCAATCTTAGTTCCTCTATTCTTAGCTATTTTGATTCGCAAAACACCAAAATGGGCACCATGGGCAACCGTCATCTTTGGTCTATGTGTATCTCTAATGGTTGTGAAAGTTTGGACTCCTGATGTTGTTGGTGGTTGGTTTGGTATGGAAAACCTGACAGGTCGTGAGTCTAGCGATTTGAAAATCATGACCACTATCTGTGCTCACTTAGTGTTAACTATTGGGTTCTTCTTATGCACCACCTTCTTCTACAAAGAAGAAAAAGATATCTACAAAGAGCAAACCTTGGAATTCTTCAAAGATGTCGACACTAAATGTATTGAAGAAGAAGGACAAGATGTGGTTGACCGCCAACAACGTCATAAACTGGGTACTTTGGTAATGTGTATGGCTGCTGGTTTGGTATTGATGATATTGATTCCAAACCCATTATGGGGACGTTTACTCTTCTTAGCCTGCTCAGCCGCAGTCTTCATTGTCGGCTATGCGTTAAAACGCAGCGCGACTGCAGGAACGGTTGAACAAAAACATATTGCAACAAACTGATAAAAACCATTGCCCAAACCTCCAAAGGGTTTGGGCTACTTTAAGCGGTGACTTATTCAAACTCTCTTTAAACCGCTATTAATACTGAACACTACCTATGCGTTGCCACCAGCAGCGCTTTGATGAGGAGACAAATTATGGCCAAGGGTGACGTTGTACAGTTACATTTTGAGACCTTTATCGACAGCGACACACAAGTAAAAGTGACTCGCTTAACCCCTAAAGATGTCATTTGTCACCGTAACTATTTTTATCAAAAATGTTTCACTCAAGATGGCAAGCAACTTCTTTTTGCTGGCGATTTTGATGGTAATCGTAACTATTACTTATTGAACTTAGAGACTCAAAAGGCACGCCAACTAACGGAAGGGGAAGGTGATAATACCTTTGGTGGATTTCTTTCAACCAATGAACAATATCTTTTCTATGTCAAAAATGGCCTTAACCTTATGAAGGTTGATCTAGAGAACCTTGAAGAAACAGTAATCTATACAGTAGACCCAGAATGGAAGGGTTACGGTACTTGGGTTGCGAATAGTGACTGCACAAAATTAGTGGGAATTGAAATACTAAAAACGTGCTGGCAGCCACTCTCTGATTGGAAAAAATTCCATGAATTTTACTTTACCAACCCAACATGTCGATTGATTAAAGTAGATATTAATACCGGAAAACTCGATGTTGTTCACCAAGAGGATGCCTGGCTGGGTCACCCTATTTATCGCCCATTTGACGACTCTACTATTGGTTTTTGCCACGAAGGCCCGCACGATTTAGTCGATGCGAGAATGTGGTTAACTGACGAGCAAGGTAACAATGTGCGTAAAGTTAAAACCCACGCACCAGGTGAATCTTGCACACATGAATTTTGGATTCCAGACGGCAGTGCAATGGCTTATGTTTCTTATTTCAAAGGTCAAGCAAGCCGAGTCATTTATAAAGTAAACCCTGATACTTTAGAAAATGAACAAGTGATGGAAATGCCACCATGCTCTCATCTAATGAGTAATTACGATGGTTCACTGATGGTTGGAGATGGCTGTGATACGCCTGTTGATGTGGCAGATAACGATGCTTACAGCATCGAAAATGACCCATTTTTATATGTGCTAAATACCAAAACTAAGCACTATGCAAAACTTGCCAAACATAATACCTCTTGGGAAGTATTAGATGGTGACAGACAAATCACTCACCCTCACCCTTCATTTACCCCCGATGACTGCGGTGTGTTATTTACTAGTGATTTTGAAGGTGTCCCTGCGCTTTATATTGCAGAGGTACCACAAGAACTCCGATAGTACTGTTCAGTCTATCTTTTCGCCCTTAGTGACCCGACTAAGGGCGCTTTTTATCCAAACCGTGTCAATGATTAAGTTCGGTACAATACCTTCACCACATGCCAACCAAATTTAGTTTTTACGAGTTGTGGCTTTAATACTTCCCCGTTAAAACACGCTTTATCAAATTGGGGCACCATCTGACCACGACGAAACTCCCCTAAATCTCCTCCTTTTTTACCTGAAGGACATAAGGAATATTTTCGCGCGAGAGTTTGAAATTTAGCGCCTTTTTTCAACTGCAGAATAATATCTTCCGCTTGGTTTTTGTGTTTTACCAAAATATGCAGTGCTGCCGCTGTTGATGCCATATTCCCCCCCTATTGATGGTCTCGGTTTTTAAAAGCGCGCTAGTCTAACCAAACCAAACCTGAAATGCATCTTTTCGTCATCCTATTTCTGTAAATTCAATCCACCCAAATTTATGAAGACAGCTAGACTGTAACTAGGACATGTTGTACTCGCACACATTATTGAGCAATATACATAATGGTTATGCCCAAATGACTGCAAGATGCAGGGGTCAGCGCCTTGACTGAGCGTAAATACATTCTCGCTAAAACAACAGCTTGAAGTCACTTAGGTATATAAAATCGAGTTATATTGATGCCTTTTAGTCATGTAAAACAAAGAATAACTGACTAAATAACGAAAAAGTCCACTATGACCATTGCCGTAATATGGAATTTCGTTAATATAGATGTCAATACGTGTAATCATTAGACAATGAAAGTAGCTATGGCCAAAACGATCAGTAAAGCAAATCAGTCGCAAGGGATGTTAATGTTCACTCTTAACATGCAAAAACAATTGTTTGCGATTGGTACGCTAAAAGTAAGAGAAATTATTCCTTACATGCCAATGACGCAAATTCCTTATTCACATCACGATGTGGTGGGAACAGTGAATTTTCGAAATATGACAGTGCCCGTTATCGATATGGCAGCGGCTGTAGGCTTTCGTCGTATTGACCCTAGCGAATATAATAATTGCTACCTTATTGTTACAGATTGCCTAAGAACAGTTGTGGCATTCATGGTAAGAAGTATTGAAAAGATCATCGAATGTAACTGGCGAGAAATAGAGCCCGCACCACAAACTGCAGGGAAAAATGTCTTTGTAACCGGCATTACTCGCCATGAAAAGAATATTGTTCAGCTTCTTGACGTGGAACTTTTGTTATCCAAAATTTATCCGCAATATGAGTCAGTCAAAGTGCCAATGCTAACAGATATTGAGCGAGAGCGGCTACGCGCACTTAACATTCTGTTAGTCGACGATTCATCCATCGCTCGTAAACAATTAGCTGATGCATTAGATAGAATTAATATTTCCTATCAAGTCTGTAAAAACGGCATCGAAGCCATTGAGTTGATGCGCCAAGAAGCAGAACAAGGCCGCGCGATTGATTTGTTAGTCAGCGATATAGAGATGCCAGGTCTTGATGGTTATGAATTGGCATTTGAAGTGCAAAATGAAAATAACCTAAACCACGCTTATATTATTCTTCATACCTCTTTATCGAGTGAAATATGTGTTGATCGAGCTCATCAAGTCGGTGCCCATGAAGCGTTAGAAAAATTCAATGCGACAGAGCTTATCGAAGCCATGCTGCGAGGGGCGAAGAAGCTCGACGATTATAATCGTCAAAAGACCAAAACATTGGCGTAACCTTACGACTTTTAAAGCTTTTAACCAACGCTTTACTCCTGGAGTAAAGCGTTTCCTATATTAGTGTCCATTAGCTATTCAAATTCAGTTAACCAATGTGACAATAGCAAGTCTAACTGCTGCTGTTGATTACTATCCAAACTTGAGATTAATTGTTCCTGCTGATGAACATATTCATCCAAGATTCCACTGACTAAAGCCAATCCTTTCTCTGTTAGTTGAACTTCAACACTTCTTCTATCTTCAACGCTGTGCTCTCGAGAAATCAACGCTTTCTGTTCTAACTTATCGAGCCGATTTGTCATCGCCCCTGAAGTGAGCATCATAGACTCCAACAGTAAGGATGGAGTCAGCCGGTAAGGCGCACCTGAACGTTTTAATGTCATCAATACATCAAATTCGCCCATTAATAATCCCTGCTCTTTTAACCACTGTGCGACCTGTGTTTCTAAATACTTAGTTAGCCGACGCATGCGCCCCAAGATCCCCATGGGTAAAGTATTAAGATTCGGGCATTCCTCTGCCCATTGCTGTCTGATGCTATCAATTGCTGCCATTAAAAATCCATCACTTAACGTTTATAAAGCCATATTACTTTAACATTAACATTCTTTACAAATTGCAATCCGTTCGTTATCTTTACACAAACTATTTTAATGTAAAGATACTTTATATGAATATACTACTTGCTATGATTCCCGCTTTCTTTTGGGGAACCACTTATGCCGTAACTCAATATACATTGCCTGATTGGCCACCATTGCTGCTTGGTCTGCTTCGAGCATTACCTGCTGGTATTTTGCTATGGATCGTAAAACCAAGCTTACCGAGCAAAGACTATATCCCTCGTTTATTGCTGCTTGGAACCATCAATATAGGAGCCTTCTTTTGCTTAATTTTTGTCATGGCACACACTTTACCTGCAACAATTTCTGGGGTTGGTATGATGTCAGTTCCGGTGATCGCAATGTTGATTCAATGGGTCATGTATAAACACCCCCCCACTGCATCTAAATTACTATGTGGTTTATTACTGATTGCTTGTGCGTGGCAGCTATTTTCCCCAAGTTCACTTGCGTTAAGTCATACGGGGCTGATTGCTATGGTGACAGCGATTGCATGCATGATTAGCGGATCGCTATTAACTAAAAAGCTTGGCACATCCCTTGACTGGTGGAGTGTTCTTAGCTGGCAATTGATATTAGGTGGAACGGTCTTGATTCCTATAATCTTTTGGCAAGCCTTACACCAACCACAATCTTATCTCTCGGCCATTCACAATATGAGTTCGATGAATATGTTGGGATTACTTTGGATTTGTATCCTAAACACAGCATTTGCTTACGGATTATATGTCTGGTTACTGCAGCGCATGTCAGTGGTCGATTTTACATTTGGCGGCATCGCTAATCCCATTGCAGGCATCTTGTGTGGATATGGATTAATGCATGAAGTGTACGCCCCTTATCAGTATTTACTGATGGGTGCGATGATTATCTTGTCTTTGTTGCCGCAATGGTTAGAGCTACGAAAACAAAAACATAGCAATCTACCCCATCATGCGGCAACGAGTCATTAAAGAGATTCAATATGAATCAGATGGTTTTGAGCAGTATCTAATATCGCTTGCTGCTGCTCAGCAGCCATTTTGTTCCACACGCTGTACATCATTTTTAAACGGTGATTATTCGCCAAATGTCCTCGATGCAAAGAGAGAAAAGCCCAATACAAGGAGTTAAATGGGCAAGCCTTTGCACCCAACTTTTCTTTCACTTGGTAATGGCATGTTCGGCAATAGTCACTCATTTTATTGATATAAGCTCCGCTGGCGATATAGGGTTTTGTCGCAACAATACCACCATCAGCAAATAGAGCCATTCCCCTTGTATTGGGCATCTCAACCCATTCAATGGCATCAATATATATTCCCAAATACCAAGCATCGACTTCATCAGGCGAGATACCCGCTAATAACGCAAAGTTTCCTGTTACCATCAAACGTTGAATATGGTGAGCATAAGCCTGTGTCAGTGATTGAGATACCGCTTGTGCCACACAATTCATTTTTGTATCCCCACTCCAAAAATAATGAGGCAACGAACGCTTGGCATTAAGTTGGTTATATTGCTGATAATTGGGCATATTGGCCCAGTAAACGCCCCTTACATATTCGCGCCAACCCAAAATCTGTCTAACAAACCCTTCAACTTGTGCCAAGGTGATGGTCTTTTTATTCTGCTCGTAATAGTCAATAACAGTAGTCACTACTTCACGAGGTGAGAGTAGTTTAGTATTCAGTGCGAAGGAGATTCGACTATGATAGAGCGACCATTTAGCGGTTATTTGATCGGTCATCGCATCTTGAAACCAGCCAAAATTCACGAGGCAATACTCGCAAAAAAAAGCCAACAGATTAAGTGCTTGAGCTCGATTAATACTCCACAGTAAGTGTGTTCCAACATGACCAAATGTCACCACATTATGTCGATTTAATCGTTCAATTACCTCGCTAACATTATTATCAAAACAGAGTGGTGAGGGCACAGCATCAAGGTCTGACTTCTTTAAGGAATGACAATTATCACTATCATAATTCCATTGTCCGCCCATAGGCTGACTTGAATCTGTCATTAGTACGTTGAACCTTTTGCGCATTTTGCGATAGAAATTTTCCATCAGCACATGTTTACCCGCGGTAAAATAGTCAGAAATTTCGTCAAATGGTAGGAAAAAATGGCCGGTATCGTATTCGATGATTTGTACTTCTAAGAGATCAAGAGCCCGTAATTGTGTTAGCAAACGATGTTCATCAGGCCGTTGATAATGAAACTCTTCACATTGATAGCGTCGCCATAGGTCTTCTAGCAGATCAGGTAAATCTTGGAATTGTGCAGTATCATCTAACGTTAGATGCAATACCTGATGACCCTCTTCACTTAACTGATGCGCAAATGATTCCATTGCCATGAAAAATGCACACACTTTTTGAATATGGTGCTTAACATAACGAGTTTCTTGATGGAGCTCGGCTATCACATACAAGACATCAGGCTCAACACGTTGAAACCATGCATGATTTATATTCAATTGATCCCCTAAAACCAATCTTATAGCCCTGTATTGCATATACAATCTCCTATTTTAACTGTCTCAAATACGTTACTCCTTCGGTTAAAGATCACTTAGGGAGGAGGATACTGTAACCAAGACTGTTATAATTATCAGATAGCCAGCGCTCGGTGCTTGCTACTTATGCTTACCCAGTAAAGGGTAACTCAATTTGATTGTTGTGCCCCATTGATGCCGCACAACCCTGCTCTAAGTGACTTATGACTGACGAATTTAAAAAATCGACAGATAACCTCAAAAAAGCGGTTCCGCTGATGATGAAAAACCAAGTAGCGACGACTCCCGCTAATTACGCGCTTTGGTATACGTATGTCGATAATACATTTCCCGAAATGAACCAGCAGATAGATGATATCGTGCAACAAAACGGCCTTTGTCCACCATCAACTAACGATCAACTTTATCAGCAATTTATCGCATCAAAGGCTGAAACAAGCATTAATGATTTAAAGACCAACTTAGAAGTTTTGGTTGGTGAGATAAGTAGCTCCATGACGGACACATTGACCGATACCAGCCTATTTTCATCACTGATTGATAAAAGCTTTTCCGATTTGGAACGCGTAGAAAGAGATAGCTTATCGCTTGATGAAGTCATGTCGATTATCCGTAAGCTGATTGCCGACTCTCGGGAAATTCGTCATTCAACGACGTTTTTACACAATCAATTAAATACCGCAACAAATGAGATAACCCGCTTAAAAAATCAGCTGGCAGAAGTACAAAAAGATGCCTTATTTGATAGTCTCACGTCTCTTTACAATCGGCGCGCCTTTGACCGAGATATACACGCCTTATTTAGTGTAGAACAGCCATTTAGCCTCATTGTGGCTGATATTGATCACTTTAAGTCGCTCAACGACACCTATGGGCATTTATTTGGCGATGCTGTCATCAGATCTATTTCAAAGCGTATGCAAAATGGCTGCCGAGAAGGCATCACTGCCTACCGGTTTGGCGGGGAAGAGTTTGTTCTTTTAGTGCCACAAAAATCATTGAGAATTGGCCGTCAGTTTGCAGAAAGCCTACGCCGCTCAATCGAAAAATTATCCATCAAAGATCGTCGCTCAGGCCAGCAAGTCAGTAATGTAACCGTCTCCTTTGGTGTCGCTGAACGGGTAGAATCTGACACGGCAGTATCACTGTTAGAACGTGCGGACAAAATGCTTTACGATGCGAAGAAATTAGGTCGAAACCGTGTCATGCCTCTTTGAGTGCAGCACGAGCAGGCAATAATAAAGACGCTTGCCGCACACAGGGGCAGCAAGCACCATCAAATTCATCGTTTTTACAAAGAGCAATAGGCTACAACTTAAGTTGGTATGTCAATAGGTAGTCTCCACCACACTTACTACGATACTCTTTATCTTCGCTACTCGCATGAGGTCTGCCCTGCTCATCACCTTGAACAAGACTAATCCAGTGACGCATTCCCGACTTTTGCGTAAACATGGTATGCGTTTCAATTTGTATATCTTTGATAGCAGAAAGCGTCACTGTACCGTCACCTTGGCTACGCGCGATAAACAATTCAATATGACTTCCCGTACCATCGCGAAATAAAATGGAGTCTGGACTCTCTGGTTGCCCAATAAATGCAACGAATTGGCGATTGTTGCGTAAACCGCTATGGCTTCCATCGGCGAAATACGCTAACAAATGGTGATAATCAATTTGATAGCTCGTTACGTCTTGATGTGATCCCATCTCTAATGGGAATAACCTATCAAGTAACTGTTTTGCTTTCACTTGTATTTCTTCTTGCTGACTCTGCTTCGTTGTTTCTACTGCTACAACTTGCTCAACGATAAAGTCATGTTGATATTGTTCGCTCTCTTGATTATCCAAAGTCAGCATATTCATCCTTGTTTCCTCGTTATGTTTCATGTTCCGCCTGTGGCGGCTTTTGCTGTTCTGTTACACCACGGTGAGGTCGTTTTTCATCCTCAATTACAGTGGCATTTGTGATAATGCTTGGCTCTTTTTTTTGCGCCTACATGGAAGAGTAATAGATTTATCACTACAATTTCACAACAAAAATTTTACAATGTGAATTTTACAAAATGGCCGTGTCAAAAAGTTTGATTAGACAATCGCACTTTTTAGGGACAAAAGTGCGTAACTTGCGGAAACGTAATCACTTAACAATGGAAGATCTCTCAGCTCGCTGCGTGAGAATCAATCCAGAATACGCCCCTTCGGTTTCTTACCTCTCGATGATCGAGAGAGGTAAACGAGTACCGAGCGCAGAAATGCTCGAAGTCATCGCAGAAGTTTTTCAAAAGCCGATCTCTTGGTTTCTTGACGATGAACCCGCATATGCTGATATCACACCAAATAAAGGAAATCGTGGTGGTATCAATGGCATGGCGTTAGAACCCAGCTTTTTGTTTTCCAATGACATTCTGCAAATTGCTATTCCAGAAATGCTTTCACAAACAGGTATTACAGGAAGACAGTTTGCCCACTTGCTGATTCGAGCCCATCAAGAAAGTTTACAGAACCATTTTCCTGATTTAGAACGCGCAGCCGAGGATGTTGGTACAAAACGACTTAATCTCGATGTCGATGATCTGCTCGATCTAGCGCAGCATGTCGGGTTGACCATTCACTGGATGAAACGTCCTCCACAACAAGTGGTCGATGAATTAGGCATCAGTGCCAAACAGCTTGTGACATCTTTCTTTGAACCACCAGGCCACGTATACCTTAACGAAATGCTAAGGGCATATCCTACCCGCCTTAAGTACGATCTGGCGGTCTATATTGGCAATATCGTATTACACAGCAAAGATGGCCTGAAAAGTGTGTTAACGATTGGACATACCAACAGTTGGGAAGAAACGCCTCACGCTCCAAGTTCGACAGAGCTTAATTCTCAGGATATTTTGCAAGCATGGCGTGATTTTGAATCAAGTTTTTTCGCTGGAGCATTACTTTGTCCCAAAGTTCCTTTTCGCCAATTGCTTGATCGCAACGGTTATGAAATTAGTGCGCACGAAAAAGCAGGGGTTTCCCCATCTGTTGCCATGCGTCGGATGACGGTTGTCTCGCCATATCCACATTGGCATTATTTTGATGCCTATGGAAAAGGTAAATTAAAAGCCGTTTACCGCGGCAATGGGATACCACTTCCCTGGGGAAACATGAGAACCGTTAACGATCCATGTCAACATTGGGCAGTATTTCCTCGCCTTAGTGCACCGCAAGCTCAAAGTTCAGCTCAAATTTCAATCTTAAACGTCGCCAACGAACCGCGTATCTATTGTTGTGAATCGATTAATATTACCGACGCAGCAGGCAATAATCGCGTTCTCTGTGCGGGCATCGATTTAAATCCAGCGATCAACGCTCAAGGTGGCGATGCATTGACTGTTGCAGCAGAGCTGCAAGCGTCTTGTGTAACAAAAGGCGGGACAACCCCCATTCCGGCACTGATTAAAAAAGATCTCCGCACCATTGCAAAAATCCTTAACATTAATTGGATTGAGCGAGGAATAGAAAGTGATGCTCGATTGATCTGTTCACGCGGGGCAGTTTGTCCAAGAAATCCAAGCTGCTATGGCAAATGTGATTCTCAGTAGAAGACCACGCAACATGACTGCCAACAGGGAAACCGAACAGGCTGATTTTGCTGACACTAGGTGCCCCAGTTATAACGCGGTTGTTGATGACGACACTACACAACTAAAGTGATGACGTTGGCCATTACCACAGGCAAAAAAAAAGCCAATCGCAATACTTGCGGTTGGCTGTAGATATGTGTGAACAATTTGGTTCACTAACAACGTCAGTTGGCTAGGTGACCCTCGGCTTAATAAGGGTCACTTATACATATGCAGTTAGCGTGCCAACTTTTTAAAGCGATTAAAAAACCTGATTTTTACCCCTAAAGGGGCAAATAATGGTCTATTTACAATATCAGAGTAATCCATCCATTTCATATCGCCATTGCATTTTGCAAATCTCCTCGCAAAATGCAATGGCACATTGCGTAAAAGATCTCTTTTTTATGTATAGAGTGAATCGAATTTGCTTTCCATTTAAACAGCAAAGTATTTGGATAAGTTTACCGTGCGACTGATTACGTATTTACTTGAAGTCCTATCAAGTAATCAGGTAGAGTTTTCATTCAATATACAAAAGGTCGGTGCCGCTAATGACCATGTCTTTGTTTAATGAACCGGAATGGATACCTATTCAGGATGGGCAGCTATTATGGTTACCTGAATTTTTGACGGCTGATGAGTCGCAACGCTTTTATAATGAGCTATCAGCCGCTGTTCCTTGGCGGCAAGAGCCGATAAGTATGTTTGGTCGCACCGTCTTACAACCAAGGCTACAAGCTTGGTATGGTGATAAAACCTATGCTTATTCAGGTTTGACGATGTCACCTGAACCTTGGATTTCCCCTCTGCTCGATCTTAAGCAACGTTGTGAACACATTGCTCAAACCTCGTTTAACTCGGTATTAGCCAATTACTATCGAGATGGCAACGATTCAATGGGATGGCATCAGGATAATGAAGCAGAACTCGGATTAAACCCGATTATCGCCTCTATCTCACTTGGAGAAACCCGCCGTTTCGTGCTCAAACATTTACATTGTAAATCTAAATATGAACTGGAACTTACCTCTGGATCCTTACTCATCATGGCGGGAACAACTCAACATTTTTGGCAACATGGCATACCGAAAACTAAGCGAGCAAAGCACGGACGAATTAACTTGACGTTCCGCACTGTGTATTAATCTATACGTTGAAAGGGAATGACTATTCCTGCCATGATTGAGCTTGATATAGGCCCGTTGATGAAGATCTGCCCCCTGCATCTTGAGGTCATTTGGGTATAAACAGACAGAGGGTTTGATATACCCTATCAAGCCCTTGCTATCATCAATCGCCTTATGCGGATTTTAATTTTGCGTGATGCCAAGTCGCAAGCACCTTAGGCAGTAACCCAGTGATGACTGTTGCCACAACAATCAGTGCCAAACCAATTTTTTGCTTACTGCTGTACGACACATCAAAAAACAACATTTGCCATATCGCGGAGTACATCAAGTTGGTAAAAATTAACGGTGCCAACTGGGATCCAGAATTAGCAATCCGGTAGGCTTTGGCGCGAAATACTTGGGTGTTGATGACTAAAAAAGCGATGGCTAACACAGCGCCGACTATTAATGCACCATAACCCGTTTTGTCACCTGCTGGGGAGAACGAAATTGGTGAAGTGATTAACAGTGGTAACAGCACTAGTGAAGCCATCCCAAAACTCCATGCATTTATTTCTATTGTACGCATGTCACTTTTAGTCGCACGGTACAAACATAATTGGGAACCCGCATTAAAAAGTCCGGCTAATACTCCAATGAGTAGTTCAGGTCTCCAACGAATCCCTGATACGTCGCCGGCTAGCAACAGCACTCCGATAAACGTCATAGCGAGTCCAATCAGAGTCAGCCCCTGTAACTTCACTCTAAAAAAGAGCTTCTCTAGCAGAGGAATAAATAGTGGACCAGTACTAAACAGAACCACACTCTCAACTAAAGAGAGTGTTTGTAGCGAAAAAATAAAACATAGCTGGCAACCCGCCATGCAAAATGCCCGTAATACCAGCGATTTTCGCATACTTGCCACGGGTAAACGACATTGAGTTACCGCCATAACGGCAAACAACATTAAACCGGGAAGAAAAAATCGTAAAAATGTTAGCCATTGTGCAGAAATATCGACTGACAAATATTTCGTAATTAAGCCAGATAAAGATAAACTTAATGTTGAAACAAGCATAAAGCTCACAGCCAATGGCGTACTTTGCATAATAACTCCTCGTAAAACTGGAGCTATTATAAGAATCCCAACGGTAAATAAATAACGAGTAATAGTGAACAAACCTGTAAGAAAAACTTAACTATGAGAAAATTACTTCCGTTAAAATCACTCTATACCTTCGTTGCAGTAGCCGAAACAGGCAGTATGTCTAAGGCAGCAGAGGTATTGAATGTTAGCCACTCAGCGGTCAGTCAGGCTATTAAGTCGATAGAGTCGCAACTTAATCAAACCTTATTTAGTCGAGTCGGGCGCAACGTTGAACTGAACAATGCTGGCTACCGCTATTACAAAAAAATAGCGCCCGCTTTAGAGCAAATTGTGGATGCGACCGAAGCGATGTTGATTCAACCGAATACCAATCGACTGACAGTCAACATGATTAATTCATTAGCATTGCACTGGTGGATTCCACGAGTTCCAAAATTTCAACAGTTTGCCCCAACAATCGATATTCGTATGTCAAACTTACCTGGGCAATTTTCTTTGGAAGCAGAAGGCGTGGATGCCGCCATTATTCATGGAGTATTAGATGATTGGCAGGATTATTATTGTGAAAAACTCAGTGATGACCAATTAGTCCTAGTATGCAACCCTGATTTAATTAGTGAGGATACAGAACTTGAGGTAAGTCAGTTATTAGCTAAATATCCAACCATTGTTGTCACCGGTAAAAGAAGGATTAATGACTGGCCCAACTGGTGTAAAGCCAATGACGTCCCCCCACCAAAACAGAAAAATAACCTCAGTTTTGTTACGTCTGCACAGGCAATACAAGCGACCTACCGTCAATTAGGTATGTTTGTAACCCACAAAATATTTGTTCAAGAAGATTTAGAACAAGGAGGACTTATATCCTTAGGGAGTGCGGTCAAACATCCAACACAAGGATTTTATTTCACCTGCTTGCCGGAAAAGTTAAAACTAGAAAGTGTTCTTACTTTAAGAAGCTGGTTGCGGCACGAATTCAATCATTAATATTACATAGTAACGAAAACAACGCAGAGCACACAAAAAACCACAAACCAGCCCACGAACCGCCAGAGATAAGAGCGAGTTCTCCTTTCCACCTCTTGTGGAGAAATCGGCGCCATAGGATGATGTTCGGCTTGCTCTAGAGAAGATAGTCTTTCTTCTTGTTCATGAACCATATGCTCAAGTTCATGTCTTTTCTCCGCCTTTTTTGCGGTTTCCATAAACCGATGGAGCTGTTCATTGGTTAGATCCTCGTCCGGATTATACACATGCGGTTTTGGGGCACGGTTTTTAATATTGGGCATAAATCACCTCCCGAACAACACTCTCCATTATTTTAGATCCCAATAAGCATCGACAGTTCCACCTAAGTCTTACTTTTGATAGAAATCATAATATACCTCACCAAAACATATTCAAAATTTTCGAACATGTTTCTCAAAAACAGTGGCTCTTCATTTGTTTCAGAGCACTCTAAAATATCAGGGTAATCAAATAGGAGGCAGTTATGAGCCAATACAGAGAAATTCGTCAAATTATTCCCGCACAAGATACATCTGATGGTGACGGAGTTAAGATTCGCCGAATCGCTGGTTTCAATAATGCAAATCTGTCTCCATTTTTGATGGTCGATGAATTGAAATCTGACGATCGTAAAGATTACGTCGGTGGCTTCCCTCCACATCCACACCGTGGAATCGAAACCCTAACTTATATGTTGGAAGGTCATTTTCAGCATCGCGATCATATGGGTAATGTAGGTGAACTACGCACGGGTGGAGCGCAGTGGATGGCAGCTGGTCGCGGAGTGATCCATAGCGAAATGCCAATCATGCAAGATGGTCAATTACACGGCTTCCAAATTTGGATCAATCAACCAGCGAAAGACAAAATGTCTCCCGCTCGTTATCACGATTATCAACCAGAAACCATCACAGAATATCAAACAGAGTCTGTTGGATTAATGCGTGTGATGGCAGGACAAATCGTTGTCGATGGCGAAACGTTAACTGGCCCACTCACTGCGACTGGAACACCAGCAACCGTTGCGGATTGGCGAGCTACAGCAGGCTCACAGATGACTCTTACCACCAACGATTCACACAACGTAATGATATACGCCTATAAAAATGACTTAACCATCGGTGAACGTACGGTTAAACAGGGACAAATGGCGATTTTGTCGCAAGGCGAAAACATTGAGTTATCAGCCCCAAATGGTGGTGGCGCTTTGATTTTTGTAGGGCAACCAATCAATGAACCGGTTGTCCATTACGGACCATTTGTGATGAACACTGTTGAAGAAATACATCAAGCAGTCAACGACTATAACTCAGGCGTATTTGAAACATATTGATTGATTTCGCACGCAGATTAGCACTTGCGTTCGAATGTAAAGTTTAGAAAACATCAACAAATATCCATGCCAATTTGTTTGTTTTTCGACCACACAGTAGGCTCTACTCTGTGTGGTTTTTTTATTTTTAATAACTTTGGTCGAAAGTTTATTTCTATTTAATAATCAACAATTCGATCTATACTTATTGAATAAATACTCTAATATCTCCTTTCTTATTACTATTTTTTAATAGTAAATTGCTATCCAAAAACACAAAAAAATGTGAAACTATGCCGCGAAAAGTTAATAAAAACTAAAACGGAATAGTACAAATACCTACTACTTACGAGCTATTTCTTTATTTTTTATAATCAGTTACGATCTGCTCAAACCAGTTGTGGTCACTAACTCTAAATAAGTATTTATGACGCATTATCATATGAACCTATTAGAACATTAGTTAGTTAAAATTGAGCGAACGGTCAAATTTTCTTAAAAAACAAATTGATTAAAAAATAACCTTTCTTCAATCTTGCCTCAAACAAAATATAATAATGACCATTTAGGTTTTCGTTGACTAAAATATAATGGCTAGGCGAGGAATTACGATGTCAGTATCAACCAACCGGAGTCAAACACAGAGACCATTTAAAATGAGCAATCTGTTACTAAATGAGAAAGCATTTAAATTAATATTTATGGCATTCTCCATCGTAATCGTCGTTAGTTGCAGTATTTTGGGTTATGACGCATACAAAGCTTACATAAATCCAGAACACGTATACGGCAAATGGGTAGAGATTGGTGGCCCAAACTATAATAAAGAAATATTAACTTTGTCTGAAAAAGGGGTGTATAAAAACAACCACCTGATCAGCACTTCATTTCAGTTCAGCGGAAGCACTGTCACAGTCCGTACCGGGGATGGTACAACAAAATACGAATTGGATGGCTCTGAAGATGCGCCACAATTAAAACGAATCAAACCCGGATCGCCAACTCAAGCGTTCGTTAAACATGGTTATGAAGCAGAACTGAAACACAAGCAGCAAAGTGGCTCTCAAGAGCGACGCTTAATCCTCTCTGAACATTTTAAAGAAGGGAAATAATGGCAAGCTAAACGTGGCATTATGAGAAAATAAACAGGTCATAAAACCAAAAGCTCGAATTCATCTTCGAGCTTTTTTATTTCGTACTTAACCCGTGAGAACATTATCTTCAGGATATCGAAGAAGTGTTGGTTCTGGACGAGCCAACATATAAGCAAGAGTCAAAGGCCCCAAGCGGCCAATAATCATAACGATAATTAAGATGCATTTGCCTGGCTCAGAGAGATGTTCGGTCAACCCTGCCGTTAGCCCTACGGTTGCAAAAGCGGAGATCGTTTCAAACACCACCTGCACAAACGTAGCTTTTTCTGTCACCATTAACAAAAACATTGCGATAGTCAGCAAAGCGCCACTCACCACAATAATCGCTAACGCTTTAGTGACCGTTGGCCAACTCACACTACGACGAAACATCACTACATCGTGCTTCTGACGCAGAAAAGCCCAAGTAGCCATAAAGGCAACAATGAAGGTTGATACTTTAATACCTCCCCCAGTGGAGGTCGCCCCTGCCCCAATTAACATCAGCAAGAGCATAACCAGCAAGGCCGGTTCGGTGAACGACGCGATATCCACACTGTTAAAGCCCGCGGTGCGAGCACTTGCTGATTGGAAAAATGCGGCTAACCATTGAGCTCCAATAGGAAGGTTGGCCATCGTATTTGGGTTATGATGCTCTAACAACCAAAACATCACCGTACCGAAAAACAATAGCGCAGGAGTCGCCGTTAACATAATTTTGCTATGTAAACGTAAGCGATTCCATCCCCGAAATCCATTTGACCAAATGTCACCAATCACGGTGAAACCTAATCCGCCTAGAATAAATAAAGCGGCAAGAGTAAAAATAACGACAGGGTCATCGACATAACTGGTTAGACTATTAGAAAAAAGAGAAAAACCCGCATTATTAAAGGCTGAAACGGCATGAAATAGGGAATAAAAAAGCCCCTCTTTCCAGCCCATTTCAGGCACCCAACGATAGGCGAGAAAAGCCATGCCAATCAACTCACTGATATGCGAGAAGATAATAATCTTCTTAACTAGAGAACGTAAATTTACCCCCCCTTCTTGTCCTAATGCCTCTTTCGCTAAGGACTGCTGTTTCAAACTCAGACGAACGCCAAAAAGATAAAGTAATACGGCTGATAATGTCATCTGCCCCAAGCCGCCAATTTGCATCAGCAACAATAACAGTACTTGACCAGCCCGCGTAAAGTGAGTTCCGGTATCCACCACACCTAGACCAGTAACACTGATGGCAGAAGTTGCGGTAAACAGAGCATCTAGAAATCCTAGTCCTTGAATAGAAAATACCGGCAACATGAGAAGTAATGCAGCTGGGATAAGAACCGCCAGAAAACTCAAAAATATAATGCGTGGTTCGTTAGCCTTTTTCGATTTCTTATTATTTTTAAAAGAATAGAAATGGCCGCCGTATGACTTCGGCATCATAGCGCTTTTAACCTTTTAGTCAGCTCTTTTTGTGGCCCTACAACGATCAATAAATCACCAATTTCCAATTGAATATCAGATGCCGGTGTCGGGGTAATTTGAGCACCGCGCTTAAAGCCCAAAATCATAATTTCTTTGTCTTGACTAAATGGCAGTTGACCAATTTGTGATCCCATCCAACGGGAGCCAATAACGATTTCTGTCATGGCTAAACCACTACCCAATTCTTGAAACTCCAGTACTCTTTTATCGAGCATCTTTCTCGCGACTCTGGCACCCATATCACGTTCAGGCATAATGATATGGTCGGCTCCAATCTTCTGCAAAATTCTAATGTGCGCTTTGTCGTTAGCTTTAACCCACACAGATTTGGCCCCTGAATCTTTAATTACCAGAGTAGCTAACATAGAAGCATTGACGTTTTCGCCAATCGATACCATCACCATGTCATATTCGTTAAGCTTAAGCTCTTTCACCGTTTCTTCATGAGTACAATTCGCTACAATCGCTTGCGTAGCAATATTGGCAGCCATTTTTACCAACTCTTCATCTACATCAACAGCTAGCACTTGAGCACCTGAATCGACTAACTCTTGACAGACTGCTAAACCAAATCTTCCCAGACCAACAACTGCAAATTGCTTATCCTCAAAATTCATAATTCGCCTTATATTTGTTATTTTAACCGCAGTATTTATGCCTAAATTGCCAGCACATGGCAATACTGTATGACATTCAAATTTCAATATCCCCAAAAGGCGAGTGCAATTCGCTACTCGGCAGCCAGATGGATTGTCTACTCAATAAAGATTAGTGCCTTGCCTAAGAACAAATTCATTCACACAGAAAGAGCACCTTGAGGATACATGAGTATAAATTCTTACTCCCCGTATGTAGAGAACTCCCCCATTTTCTGATAGGTTTGAATGCGTTATTTTGTGGAGCCTAATTAAGCAGTATGAACGAATTATTACAAATATTACAAAAGTCAGACTATTTAAAAAACTTGGACAATAGCGTCCTTTTCATCACGTTGGCGAGCTTAATTACTTGGGGCGTTTGGCGCTTTGTATATAGTCGTTTACTCAACCTATCAGAACGAACAGCATTCCACTGGGATGATTTACTTCTACACGCATTAAAAACCCCTATCAGTACGCTCATTTGGTGTTGGCCGGCGACAATTTCACTTGGTCTAATTTTGGAAGACCAAATAAAAGCAGAATTCAATTGGCTAACAACTTTAAAGCACTTAATGCTAATTACGATCTTCGTCTGGATTTTCATCCGACTGATTAATGAAGTCGAACAGCAGTTTCTTAGGGATAAAAAACGGGATGAAACCACAGTGCAGGCGATTGCGAAAGTCGCCCGCTTATGTTTCGTGGTGATCGGACTGCTCTCGTTTATGCAGGCTTTTGGGCTGAGTTTATCTGGGTTATTAACTTTTGGTGGTGTCGGCGGTTTAATTGTCGGTCTTGCGGCTAAAGACTTACTATCGAACTTTTTTGGCGGCATGATGATTTACTTTGATCGCCCATTTAAAGTTGGCGAGTGGATTCGATCACCAGATCGCGAAATAGAAGGGACCGTCGAAAGAATTGGCGGGCGCATGACCATCATCCGTACATTCGACAAACGTCCTCTTTATATACCTAACTCAGTATTCAGTAATATCGTGGTTGAAAATCCATCGCGTATGCTCAATCGTCGTATTTATGAAACTATTGGTTTGCGTTATCAAGACAGCGATAAAATTCCTAATATCATCGATCAAATTAAGTTGATGCTAGAAAATCACCCCGAGATCGATGCACATCAAACGATGATTGTTAACTTCAGCTCGTTTGGTCCATCGTCGTTGGATTTCTTTATCTACACATTTACCAAAACAGTGAACTGGATTCGCTATCACGAAATCAAACAAGACGTACTATTACAAGTGATCAATATCATCAAAGAAAACGATGCTGATATTGCTTTTCCGACTCGTACGCTATTTGTTGAGCCTAACTCGCAAGCAGATATAGCTAATCAACCACCAGAACAACAGCAATAATAAAAATAGCCCTTCACAGATGAAGGGCTATTTTTTGCTTGGCAGCGTTAAGGAATAACGTCGTTACTCAGCCATTTCTAGGGCTGTATTTATGTAAACTTCGCGCAATTTAAGTGCGACTTCACCAGGTTTACCATTTCCGATTGGCTTGTCATCAATAGCGACAACCGGCCATACAAACGTCGTCGCTGAGCTAATAAACGCTTCTTTTGCTGCATAGGCTTCTTCAATGGTGAAGTGGCGTTCTTCAATTTTGAAATCAAAATCATCCGCCAATTTCATCAAAGATGCACGTGTTATACCATGCAAAATATCATTGCTAAGTGGCCTTGTAACAATCGTATTGTCATCGGTCACAATATACGCGTTACTTGAACCACCTTCGGTCACTAAGCCATTTTCAATCAACCAAACATCATCAGCATTGGCTGCATGTGCCATATGTTTAGCTAAACACGCAGGTAGCAACTGAGTTGTTTTAATATCGCGACGACGCCAGCGAATATCATCAATAGAGATAACGCGGATACCTGTGTCTTTCTTCGGACTGTCGATCAACGAACGAGACTGAGTAAACAAGACTAACGTTGGCTTAATGTCTTCGCTGTAAGAGAAATCACGATCGCCTTCATCTCCACGAGTTAACTGAAGATAAATCCCCCCTTCAACAAGGTTGTTTTTCTCTATTAACGCTTTTTGAATACCGGTTAGTTCTTCGCCAGTAACAGGAAGCTTAAGACCTAATTCTTTGCAAGAGCGTTCCAAACGAGCTAAGTGGCCAGCATTGTCAATCAATTTGCCGTTTAGTACCGCAGTCACTTCATAGACTGCATCAGCAAACAAAAAGCCACGGTCAAAAATCGAGATGTGGGCTTTAGATTCGGCAACATATTCGCCGTTTAAATAAACTGTACGTTCCATCGTTTTCCCCTTAGCCCCACAACACGGTTGTAAAAGGCTTCATTGTGTTCTGTTCAAATTCAAACCCGTTATCGATGTCTTCACTCAATAATAAGGGTCCATCAAGGTCAACAACCTCTGCGCCTTGTGCCACGACAAACGCTGGCGCCATGCTTAATGAGGAAGACAGCATGCATCCCACCATCACTTCAAGACCCGCATCGAGTGCCGCCTGTTTCAAGGCAAGAGCTTCAGTCAACCCACCCGTTTTGTCGGTTTTAATATTGATCATATCGTAGCGACCAATCACTTTCGCCAAGCTAGCTCGGTCATGACATGATTCATCAGCACAAATAGGAATAGGTCGCTCTAACTCATCAAGCACGGCATCTTGATCCGCATGGAAAGGCTGTTCAATCATTGCCACATCCAATTTAATCAATTCAGGTATCAAGGCTTGATACACATCAGGTGTCCATGCTTCATTAGCATCTAATACAATCTTGGCATTAGGTGCACCACGACGTACCGCTTTGACTCTATCCAGATCTTCTGGGCCACCTAATTTCAGTTTCAACAGTGGACGAAAAGCGTTATCTACTGCGGCTTGCTCCATTTTTTCAGGCGTATCAAGCGATAAAGTAAAGGCCGTAATCAAAGCTTCAGGAGTGACATCAACACGTTGCCAAATAGTCTGGCCCGCTAACTTACATTCCAGATCCCACATCGCACAATCAACAGCATTTCGTGCAGCACCTGAATGCAATGCCTGTTGCAATTCTTCGCGGGTCATCCCTGCTTCCAGAGCAGGCACAACCCCTTGAATTTCAGCCATGACGCTTTCGCGCGACTCATCATAACGAGCATATGGAACACATTCTCCCCGTCCGATAACACCATCTTGTTCCAAGGTTACAATGATGGTTTCCGCTTGAGTTTTAGAACCGCGAGAGATCGTAAAACTACCACGTATTGGCCAGGTTTCAGTATCAACAGAGACCTTCATTACAGCTCCAATAAACGATCAACGATGCGAGCAACACCTTGGCGGAATGGGTCTACCACTGGTAGGCCAAGTTCAGATTCTACTTTATCCATGTAAGCAAGCGCTTCTTTCTCATCTAAAGCAGACGTGTTAACAGAAACACCAACGAATTGAACTTTTGGATTGGTTAAGCTTGCCGTTGCTAGATTACGTTCCATGCATTCTTTCAAACCAGGTAATGCATAACCTGGAAGGCCACGCATGTGTTTACGAGTAGGTTCGTGACATAGAACAAGTGCATCAGGTTGAGAACCGTGAATAAGACCAGTCGTTACACCGGCAAATGATGCATGGAATAGAGAGCCTTGGCCTTCAATCACATCCCAGTGGCCATCACTGTTTTCAGGTGAAATTGTTTCAATTGCCCCAGAGATAAAATCGGCAACGACAGCATCAGCACTAACACCAGCGCCAGAAATTAGAATACCCGTTTGACCTGTTGCTCTAAAATCAGCATCAACACTACGTTCTTTAAGTTCTTTTTCAATAGCAAGCGAGGTGTACATTTTGCCTACTGAGCAGTCTGTACCTACTGTGAGTACGCGTTTACCTGCACGTTTTTTACCACTTGCTACAGGGTAGGTTTGAGTTGGGAAGCGAACATCAAATAGCTTACAGCCATGTTTTTCCGCTGCCGCGACAAGCTCAGGGATATCGTTTAGTCGATTATGCAGGCCAGCAGCAATGTCCATACCTGATTCAATTGCTTCAACCAAAACACTGACCCACTCTTTAGAGATAATACCACCGCGGTTGGCAACGCCAATAACCAATGTTTTTGCGCCAGCTTTTGCCGCTTCGGCGATAGTCACATCGTCCAAGCCAATATCGGCGTGACAGTTTTCTAAACGAAATTGACCAAGGCATGCCTCGGGACGCCAAGTTTTAATACCCTGAGCTACTTTTGCAGCTAGTTGATCTGCAGCGTCGCCAAGAAAAAGCAAATAAGGTTGTTTAAGTTCCATCTTTTTATCTCCGCAAAGAAATTACTGGTGATTAATGTTGTTAATCTCGATTACATACAGTGCAAAATACATGACAATTAAAATGTGCAAATAGCATTAATTAATAGCCAAAAAAGCAATTTAATGCATATATAATCTTTATTTGCATTATTAACTGCATAAATATTCACTTAAATCCTAAACAATAGAAAGGTGTTTTATTCTGAATATTAGATATTTTATAGATTATTAAAAAAGAACAGTGTTAAAAATTTAGAATTAATGGTTGATATCCATTTTTTAGCCAATTTATATAATTTTGTAACGAAAGCACTTAAATAGTTAAATACGCCATTTCTCCAACACCTTTATTATNATTAAAACTTAGACATTAATCACATTTATTAAATAACCCAACATATTTAACGATTATAGTGATATTCTAATTTCGCACCAAAAATGACATTTTATGCAAAATTAATCACCAATATGGTGCATTTATGCAAGTTTAATTACCAAACTGACTAAGAGCATCATTAACACGAAAAGTAACATGAATCATTATTAAGTAATTTATAACCAAACAAAATAACAGTTTAAAACACTGCAATAATAAGTTTATATGGAATTTTATAAAAATCATTTCACCGTTATTATGTCTCTCTAATAGAATATCTCGCACCACAGTTGCATAAAGAGCAGTATTAGATAGCTCAACTATATATACAGATACAGACCACATCCTTTTGGTCTATAAATTGCAGTTTCTAAGGAGCAGAAATGCAAATCTCATCGTTAACCATGCAGAATACAGTCCAACAGTTCCAACATGTTCAAGTGAGCCGTTCACTATGTGTTGGCAACATTCTGCAACGGCTTACTTCTAAACGATGAATACAATAACTCCTAAAGAGGGACAGGGATGGAAACGATAACAGCGTTCGTAGGAACGATTGATGGAATAGTTTGGGGCGTGCCTATGCTCGTCATGATTCTGGGTGTAGGTATTTATCTCAATTTCGGCTTAAAATTCATGCCGATATTTAATATTGGGCGAGCGTTCAAATTAATGTGGGGTGGTCGTACAAAATCCGCTAACGGTAAAGGTGAAATTCCCCCGTTCCAAGCATTAATGACCGCAATGTCAGCAACCGTAGGGACAGGCAACATCGCAGGGGTTGCAACAGCTGTCTTTATTGGCGGTCCTGGTGCTCTATTTTGGATGTGGATGACAGCCCTTCTCGGCATGGCGACCAAATTTTCTGAAGCCGTTCTAGCTGTGCATTTTCGAGAAAAAGATAAAAATGGTTCATACGTTGGCGGGCCGATGTATTACATCAAAAACGGCATGGGCGAAAAATGGAAGTGGCTCGGAACGCTATTTGCCATTTTTGGCACCGTCGCGTGCTTTGGCATTGGTAATGGCGTACAAATAAACTCCATCGCTCAAGTTCTAAATACCAATTTTGACGCCTCACCACTGATTGTTGGCATCGTTGTTATGATTTTAGCTGGCGCCGTATTATTAGGTGGCATTAAACGCATTGGAGCTTTCGCAGGTGCTTTAGTACCATTTATGGCTGTCGCTTATGTCACCGGTGGTATTGTTATCTTGTTATCACATGTTGATATGATCTTACCCGCTATTGGCACCGTGATCAGTGAAGCGTTTACTCCTAGTTCAGCTCAAGGCGGTTTTGCCGGCGCAACCGTTTGGATGGCTATTCGCTATGGGGTTGCACGGGGCGTATTTTCAAATGAGGCAGGCTTAGGCTCTGCACCAATAGCACATGCTAGCGCACACACTGACGACCCAGTCCGTCAAGGCCTTATTGCAATGCTTGGCACCTTTATTGACACAATTTTGATTTGTTCAATCACTGGCTTGGTTATCATTATTTCAGGTCAATGGACTTCTGGTGAATCAGGAGCAGCATTAACCTCTGCAGCATTCAATCAAATTTTACCTGGCATTGGCGGATATCTCGTCGCAATTGCTCTCGCTATTTTTGCCTTTACCACTATTGTCGGTTGGTCTGTTTATGGCGAACGTTGCGCCACTTATTTATTTGGTCACAAAGCGATTTTGCCATTCCGTATTATCTTCGTTTTGGCTCTGCCTGTTGGCGCCACCATGTCTCTCGATTTCGTTTGGTTACTTGGAGACACTCTGAACGCCATGATGGCCATTCCGAACTTAATTGCTTTGGCTGTTTTAAGCCCCGTCGTGATTAAGCTAACCAGAGGTTACTTTACTGCTGATAGAGACGAGAAAGCTGAAGAGCCACTGTCAACGAATAACTAGAAAATTAGCATATACCCAAGGATCCTTCCCTATCAGGTTGGTAGGGAAGTCATCGAGAAGAATCAGGAAAGATTATGATTACAGCACAAGCCATCATTGATTTAGGCGCTCTACAACACAATTATGCCAACCTAAAAGGTCGGTTAGACAACCAGAAATTGGTTGCTGTTGTAAAAGGTGATGCCTATGGACATAACGCCATAGAAGTTGCCAAAGCACTTCCTCAAGCAGATATGTTCGCCGTATCTCGTATCGAAGAAGCCGTAGAGCTGCGCAATGCTGGTATTCCACAGCCAATTTTGCTTTTAGAAGGATGTTTCTGCAAAGAAGATCTTGAAACTGCGGCAGAATTGGAGTTACATACTGCCATCCATTGTCAGGAAACACTCCGCGATCTTGAGAGTGCCGAACTTTCCAAGCCTATTTCTGTCTGGCTAAAAGTAGATACGGGCATGCACCGTATTGGCGTACAACCTCACGAAGTTTCAGACTACGTAAGCAAAATCGAACGAACCGGTAAAATTGCTGGTCATGTTGGCTTTATGAGTCACTTTAGCTGTGCTGATGATCTCAACTCACCTGCAACAAAACAGCAAATAGAACTGTTCAAAAAAGCCACAAAGCAGTATGCTGGTCCGAAAACATTAGCAAACTCAGCTGGAATACTCCTCTGGCAAGACGCATATTTTCAGGTTTGCCGCGGCGGTATCGCCATTTATGGCGTCTCTCCATGTGAAGGAGAAACAGGCGCAAAATACGGCTTAAAACCTGTAATGAGCCTGAAGTCTAAGTTGATAGCGGTTCGCCATCATCAAGCGAATCAACCCGTTGGTTATAGCCAAACTTGGACTTCACCTCGTGATACCATCATGGGTGTTATCGCGATGGGCTATGGTGACGGGTTCCCCCGCACCGCACCACAGGGAACACCTGTGTATATAAATGGACGCAAAGTTCCTATATCAGGACGTGTATCCATGGATATGATAACCGTTGACTTAGGTCCTAACTCTCAGGACAAAGTGGGAGATGACGTAGAATTTTGGGGTAATAATCTACCGGTTGAGGAAGTCGCAGCACATATTGGTACCATCCCATATGAGCTGATGATTAAGTTAACCAAACGTGTAGATAAGCGTTTTATTAAGTAATACCAATCATAATCATTCGACATTCAAATGATTATGATGGGCATTACCCTCAGAATTCTCAGGGAAAAGCTTCAGCCCTTTTCCCTGCTCTTATGTCAAGTAGTTCCGTCATATGAACGCCACTCTCAAAAAGAATGTCTGTACGAATAGTTCGTACAAGTACAAACTTTGCCTCTGAATCCGACCTATCTTCGTTAAGTAAGTTGTGAATCGGCTTACGAGTCTAAAGTGACATGCTTTCTGCTCGCTGAATCACAGAAAATTCTGTACGAAAATGGAGAGATCACAGATGATACTATCTAACCCCATTGAACAGCATAACTTGCAGTCTTTGTTCGAATCACTACTTGTTGATGCTGACATAAAAATCAATGGCTCTCGCCCTTGGGATGTAAAAGTTCTCGATGATCGCTTTTATTCCCTAGTATTTAGTCAAGGCTCACTTGGCTTAGGCGAAAGTTATATGGATGGTATGTGGGAATGCGAACAAATCGATGAAATGATTAATCGCGTGTTACGCCACGACCTAGAAGCCCACCTCGACAACAAAGCGAAATTTAAAATCGGTTTGAACGTCGCAGGGAGCAAATTGAAAGATCTGGTAAATCCTCAAAGTATTTCTCGAGCTAAACATGACGTATCATCACATTACGATTTGGGTAATGATCTGTTTAAATTAATGCTCGATAAGCGAATGACCTATACCTGTGGGTATTGGAACCACGCAGAAAACCTCGATGAAGCACAAGAAGCTAAACTTGACCTCATTTGCCGTAAAGCCGGCCTAAAACCAGGTATGCGTGTTCTTGATATCGGCTGCGGTTGGGGCAGTTTTATGAACTATGCTGCAGAAAAGTATGGCGTCATTTGTGATGGCTTAACTTTATCGCACGAGCAAGCCGAATTAGGCCAGCAAATTGCCGACGAAAAAGGCTTAGCGGTGAACTTTCTTCTCCAAGATTACCGTGAATACCATCCAAAAGAAAAATACGATCGAATTGTCTCTGTCGGGATGATCGAACACGTGGGTCCAAGTAACTATGACGAATACTTTACCTGTGCCAAACGCGTGATGAAAGACGATGGTATTTTTGTTTTACATACCATTGGTGGTAAAGAATCTTCTGATAAAACTGACCCTTGGATTGATAAGTATATTTTCCCTAACGGCGTATGCCCTTCCTTCGCTCAATTAGCACAAGCCGTCGAAAATAAGTTTGTTGTTGAAGATGTACATAACATTGGTGAAAGCTACGACAAAACACTGGTGGCTTGGTGCGAAAACTTTGAGAAAGGCTGGCCCCAACTTGCTGAAAAATATGGTGAACGCTTCAAGAGAATGTGGCGTTACTATTTATTAAGCTGCGCGGGTGCGTTTCGCTCTAGAAACATCAATGTTTGGCAGTTTGTTCTGACACACGAATGTTTAAGCCAACCCCACTACATTCGTCAATCATAATGTTTACCTGTATCTAAAACGCAAAGAGGCCAGTAAATGGCCTCTTTTTAGTAGTATACCCAAGTAACCTCAAGATGGATTATTCGTCCAAAGCCCATTCATCATCCACTTCATTTCGGTTACGTGGATCCGGTTGATGTTCCGCAATCCAATACAAACCAATCATCATTAAGCAAAAGACGAAACACAAACCATACAAGGCTTGAGCACTTCCCAGATGAATCAAAAACCCTCCGACAAGCGGTGCGGCCGCAAATCCGAGTGAATATAAAGCCGCTGCGCCAAAGTAGGAACCACGTAAATGTGCTGGCGCTAATCTATCAATTTGTACACTTAATGTTGGGAAGGTAATGACTTCACCCAGCGCCAAAATAAAGGCTGACAAATACCACCCCATCGGCCACTCAGCAGACGAAAATAGAAATCCTATTTGAGATACTGCCACCAGAACCATGCCTAATCGAGTGCGAGCAAAAAGTGGGACACGCTCCATTAATTTCAGTAATGGAAACTGAAAGACAATAACGGTAATGGTATTAACCATCACCAAGCCCGCCACCAACTTGGCTGCATCAGGAAGGCCAGAACGTACGATGACCTGTTGCAGTGAACTGTCGACCTGCCCATAGACAAACATCAAAAAAAAGTTCGCCACCATCATCTTCACAAACAGTCCATCACGTGAAATAACGGATAACGTTGCTTTGAAATTAGGAAGCTGTTCATCAATAAACGCACTTGAATGACGTTGAGAAGGCAGAGTCAAAAATAACACAGCCCCATATCCCAGATACGTGATGCTGGTCAGTAAAAACAAGCCCTGCGGATGCGATAGAGCAGCAGTAATGCCAATTAATGGGCCAATCGCTCCGCCAGCGTTTATCAAGAAATATCTGAGATTTAACCCGAGTTCACAGTCTTTTTTATTCTCGAGATGGTCACTAATCACCGATTTAGCAGGTGATTCAATCATGGGACGCGCAATCCCAACCCCCACGATTAATAACCCAAACTGCCATAGTTCTGTGGCAATACCAATGCCGCCATAAGACAGCATGGCACATACTGAGCCAGCCACCATTACCCATTTTCGACCAAAGCAGTCCGAAAGGTATCCGATATACAATCCCCATAACGTACCAGTAATGGTACTTGCAGCGAGCATAATACCAATTGTAATTTCACTGGCATGAAAGTCTTGATAGAGAATGACAATTAAAAAAGGCCAAGACATAAAAAAGGTTGTTCGAGTTAGTAGTGTTCCTACTAATACTGCCCATACTGGTTTTGAAAATCGTTGTACCCTATGCCACTTAAATAGTGACTCTGAACCGACTGACATGACTTCTCCGCTAACTGCCCAGTAACCACTTGGGCGTAAAAAACCCAGCAGCGGCACTGCTGGGTATAGATAATATGCTTAGGAATGAGTGATTAAGTAAGCTTATTTTCTCAAAGCATTCAATTTTGCTTGGGCTAAACCAAAGATAGTATCCACTGGATAACTGCCATCTTGAGTCGCCACGCCAGCTTCTTTGCCCGTGAAAATTTCGATCGCTTCAATAACATGATCCACAGCCCAAATGTGAAATTCACCTTTTTCTACGGCTTTGACAATGTCAGCACGCAACATGAGGTTATGCTGGTTCGCACGGGGAATGATCACGCCTTGTTTATCATGGCGACCTTTAATAGTACAGACGTTGAAGAAACCTTCAATTTTTTCATTCACGCCACCAATTGGCTGTGACTCACCAAACTGATTCATAGAGCCAGTGACGGCAATATCCTGACGATTAGGATGTTTGGAGAACGCCGACACTATGGCACAAAACTCAGCCATGGTTGCACTATCACCATCCACACCACCGTAAGACTGTTCAAACGTAATGGTTGTGGTTAATGGAACGCGGGCTGTACGGCCAAATACGGAATTAAGGTAAGCAGATAGAATCATCACCCCTTTCGAGTGCAAACTACCACCGAGATCGACACTGCGTTCAATATCGATAATGTCCCCATCTCCATAAGAGGTCGTTGCCGTAATGCGGTTTGGCGCACCAAACGCATAATCGCTAGTCGCTAATACCGATAGTGCATTGACTTGGCCGACCGCTTCCCCTTCGGTTTGTATCAATGTAGTACCGTTAAGGAAGGTCTCCATCACTTCTTCTTGAATGCGATTTACCCGCAGCTCTTGATTATGCAACGCTTCATCAACATGGCTTTGCCGAATCATATTCGAGTTTGCCTGTTTGGCGACATAGTTCGCTTCTCGCAACAAATTCGCAATGTGCGCCGCATGCAATGAGAGTTTATTCTGGCTCCCCGTAATACGAGAACTGTGTTCAATGATGCGACCAATCGCTTTACGGTCGCAATGCAACAAACTGTTATCGTGCACCATGCTTGAAATTAAACGAGCGTAGTGCAGTTCTGAATCTGAGGTACGTTTCATTTCATCTTCAAAGTCCGCCGTAACACGGAACAGTTCACCGAACTCTGGGTCGTAATGGGTGAGCAGTTCATAGGTACGATAGTCACCAAACAAGATGATTTTAACGTTCAGAGGGATGGGTTCGGGATCTAATGACACGGCGCCTGTTAACGTCACCTCTTTTTCCAATGAGGTGAAACTGAGCTGTCGGGCACGCAACGCACGTTTAAGGCCATCCCACACATAAGGCTGCTCAAGCACTTTCACCGCATCCATCAATAACACACCACCGTTGGCTTTGTGCAAACTGCCGGCTCGTATCAATGAAAAATCGGTAAAGACCGTTCCTTTATATGTTGCTGTTTCAATATAGCCAAATAGCGAGTGGTAGTTTGGGTTCTCTTCTACAACAATAGGGAAATCATCAGAATGACGGCTTACCAATACGTTAACTTTGTAACGACGCGGCATACGCTTATCTAACGACGCGGATGAGAGTTCAGATTGTTCATTACTTTCTTCCAAAAAGATATCGACATTTTCGATGATGTCTTTTTGTAAGTCGCTAAGGTACGTCTTTATTTCCGTATGTTTGCTGTACTCTTTTTTGAGCTCTTTAATAAAATGCCCGATCACACCTTGAGTGACTTCATCATTCAGTTTTTTGTTCTTTTCACTAAAGTCTTCTTCCCATTCGGTCAGTTTACGCACCACATTACGCAATTCGACTTCCAAACCATCAATCGTATCACTGAAGTACAGCTGCTCTTTTTCACTCAAGGCGTTAAAGGTTTCTTCAGTGTGCATTTCCTCACCGTTCATGGCGACAAATTGATAGTCTCCTTGCGGTGTAATCGTCAGGCTCACTCCTTTTTCTTTAGCCAGTTGAGTCACAGCAGCTAATTCGCTTTCTTGTTTTTCAGCTAACTGATTTTTCAGTTTTTCCGAACGGCTATAGTAAATTTCATTATCAAAAGCGAGAGGGATCGCTTTCACTAGGCGTGTTATCAGTTTCTCAATATCTTGACGCAGCTTGGTGCCAACACCACAAGGCAAGCGCAATACTTTCGGAATACGAATGTCATCAAAGTTGGCGACATAACACCAATCATACAACGCTTCACTGTTGTGCTTATTACGATTTAAGTAACGTAAAATCATGGTACGTTTACCTAAACCGTTACGCCCTATCGCATAAATGTTGTAGCCTTTTTCACGGATAGACATGGCAAATTCAACCGCTTTTTGCGCACGTTCTTGGCCAACGATTTCATCGATTGGCGGCAATTCTTTGGTTGATTTACACGGCAGCATTTCTAGGTCAGCGACCTGATAGAGCTGCTCAGCTTGCAGAGCCCGAATAGCCATCGCACCCCCTCCTTATGTTGTTATGATTATTGTTGTAGTCTAATTTTAGGACAAAAGCATCGATTATTTAGTGACTTACCCCCTACGCTTGTTCAAACGGACAATGTTTAACCAATTCGACTCCTTATAACAATAACTATCATTTGCAATTGAGAACTAATTGCATTTAAATAAAGACAGTCTGATTTCGTGGAGTACTGAATATGGATCTACAACAATGCTGGTCGAGCTTCCTTAAAGCTGAACAATTACTGCAAGATGGCCACTGGCCACAAGCTCATTATTTACTTGAGGATATATTACATGACCTGCCTGGCCATATTAACCAAGCAGCAACCGATGATCATACCAAGCCATGTCAGTTTTCATGCTTGATCGCGGGGTTGAGAGATACCACTGTTTATCAATCAGAAATCCTCAACAACATGGGGCAACAACAACGTGCTTTTGAAGCATTAAACCAGTCCTATGCTTTACTGCAATTTCTCTCTATTGAAGATTCAGACTTGATCAGAAGTGTCTCTAAAGTGCTAGAAAAGCACAGTGAAGATCTTTTGCATCACATGGGTGCGTTCTGTCACGCGCAAAGAAACGCGCAATGGCAATTAGAATATGAACAAGTTGAAAAGGCGCATCACCATTTTTCACAATTGAAACGTTTAAATGATTTACAGCCTAATGCGGTTGTAATGAATTAATTAGGAAGTCTTAATGTCACAGACACCACTTTTACAGGTACGTAACTTGTCGGTGAGTTTCACCACCAACGACGGTATTGTTGATGCCGTGCATAATGTTAACTTTGACCTTTATAAAGGCGAAACACTCGCTATTGTGGGCGAATCAGGCAGCGGTAAATCAGTATCCACCAATGCCGTTATGCAGCTTCTTCCCAAAAATGCCATCGTGAACTCTGATGCACAGATTCTGTTTGAAAGCCGTTCACTGCTTAATCAATCAGATTCAGACATGCGCCGCATTCGTGGCAATCGCATCGGCATGATCTTTCAGGAACCCATGACGTCATTGAATCCCTACATGCGTGTGGGAATTCAAGTCGCTGAAGCGGTAATGTGTCATCAATCTATCAGTCGTTCACAGGCTAAACAGCGCGTTATTGAACTATTCGAGCTCGTTCAGTTGCCTAACCCAAATCAAGCTTACACAAAATATCCTCACGAATTTTCTGGCGGTCAGTTACAACGCATTATGATCGCCATGGCCCTGATTAATGAACCTGATATCTTAATCGCTGACGAACCAACAACAGCGCTAGACGTCACCGTTCAAGCAGAAGTGTTAAACCTCATCAAAGATATCCAAAACAAAATGGGTATGGCGATACTATTTATTACCCATGACCTCGGTGTCGTCAAACATGTCGCAGATCGCGTTCTCGTCATGTGTACCGGTGATGTGATTGAAGAAGGTCCAACGGAGACTATTTTCGATAACCCACAAAATGATTACACACGAATGTTGATCAATGCGATCCCGCGTGGCCAAAAAGATCCTATCACCGACAATGCCGAATCGCTTCTAAAAGCGCAAGATATTCGGGTTAAGTTTCTCGTTAAATCGCATTTTATTGCCAGCAAAAACCAATATTTTGAAGCCGTTAAAGGCATCTCGCTTGAACTTAAACAAGGGGAAACGTTAGGTATTGTTGGAGAGTCAGGAAGCGGTAAATCAACATTGGGGCGAGCTCTAATTGGCTTACTCCCCTCAACGGGCTCTATCGAATTCAAAGGGCAAGATTATCGTGCACTTTCTACGAGACAGAAGTTAGATCTGAAGAAAGATATTCAGATGGTCTTCCAAGACCCATATGGTTCTTTATCCCCCCGCATGACAGTAGGGGAAATCATCACCGAGGGGTTAACCGTCCATCGACCAGAAATGACTAAAATGGAGCGGATGCATCGAGCACGCCAAGCGTTAGAAGAAGTTCGTCTAGAAGCAAATGCACTCAACCGTTACCCACATGAATTCTCTGGCGGCCAAAGGCAACGTATCGCCATTGCACGAGCGTTAATCTTAGAGCCTTCATTTATACTACTCGATGAACCAACGTCGGCATTAGATCGCTCAGTACAACTGACGGTGATTGATCTGCTAAAAGATATCCAGAAACGCCGTAATATCGGTTTCTTGTTTATCAGTCACGACTTAAGCGTAGTCAAGGCACTGTCGGATCGCGTACTCGTTATGCAAAAAGGGGGGGTAATGGAAGAAGGCACAGCCAACGACATCTTCCATCGGCCACAAAATGATTACACCAAGAAATTGATTGCCGCATCGTTTGATGTGGATGACGACGCAGCTGCATAAACTTCATTATGTTGTTAGGGAGTCCGCTTTTTTGGCGGACTCTTTTTATTTCCCCCAACATATTTTTACATCGTCGCTGTAAACTCTGCGTTAAGTCTTATTATTGATTTTATAAATACCATACCCAACCAACCTCAATATGCTCGATTAAGAGCATCCTTAACAAGTACACATTAAGCCCGAAAACGGAAGAAATGTGATGCACGTATCTCGACAGAACGGGGGCCTGTATTCTGATACAACAGCCTCCCTAACACATTGATAATATGAATACCAAATGAACACCCGATAAAGAATCTTAACCGCACACTTACTTTGTCAGAAAAACCATCAATAACGTCCAAAAAACGATAAATCCCAAATGTTTTCTATCCTAAGACTTACAGTGCCTGACAGACTCCTAACATTGGCATTGATAGGATAAATACATATTCAAAAAACATTAAGAAAACGATAATGACGACCACGAGGAGACATCGCATGAAAAAGACGATCTTTATCCTAGCCGCTACATTAACAGCAAGCACTGGTGCTTTTGCCGCTACGCACAGCCACTTAAATGTCGGAGAAAAAGTGGTGAACTCTGGCGTTTACCAGTCACGTCAACAAGCCTATCAAGCAGGCTTAGATAAAATTCATGACCTACAACAACTGCCGGGCCGCAAACTCAAAAGCGAACTGACAGTTTATAATCCAGGTATGGTTTACAACAGTATGCGTCTGCGTGATATGGAAGTAACCGTTGAACCATTTAAGAATGAACAAGGTAAAACTCAGTACCGTTCATTAGTTGACGTCAATTACCACTACAAAGTCCATGAAACTAAAAATGGCTAACCTGTAGGGGGTGGCGATAATCCACTGCTACCGCCCCACAGGAATGATATAAACATGGCAAAGGAATGCCATGATACATACCACCCTCTCCAAAAATAGAAACTCTATGCTCTAAACTGCTGAATTAAACGTGACAACTCACCTATATGATTAACGAGATCTTGAGTTCGTACAACGGTATCCGCTGCCGAGGTGGATGTTTTATCCGTCAGCATTTTGATCGAATTTGTATTGGCTGATATTTCTTTCGTAGCAATCGCCTGTTGTTCAACGGCCACAGCGGTTTGCTGACTCTTATCAGTGATGTTGGCTAGTCTATTAGAAATATCACGAATGACACTCCCCGTTTCATCCGCTTTTGCTCGACACAATGAAGACAGCTCTGAACCATTTTCCATACTGTTCGCTGCGCCACTTGCGAGTGACTGTAACTGAATAATCGTTTCTTGTACCTCATGCGTCGACGATGCCGTCTTAGCTGCGAGCTGGCGAACTTCATCTGCAACCACAGCAAAGCCTCTCCCAGATTCTCCCGCTCTCGCAGCCTCAATGGCCGCATTTAATGCCAATAAATTGGTTTGTTCAGAAATGGTGTTAATGACATCCAATACGGTTTCGACACTTTTGGCTTGTTTTGCCAAATCAGAGAGCACTTGTTTAGCTTGCTGTAATGCGTTATCTAAATCAGCGATATGGGCAATGGTATCATCAAGCTTAGTTAAGCCCTCAACCGAGTCCTGCTGGGCGATTTCGGTTAACTGAGAACTTGCAGCCGCATTATCTGCAATGTCTTTTATCGCATAAGTCAATTCTTCAACTGCAGTGGCTACTTTTTCAGTTTCCATTTGCTGAGCATTTAGCCTTTGTTCTGCTCTTTGCATGTTGGCTAGTTCAGTATTCGCATCAGCGAGAATTCTTTGTGACGTTTCAGCACTGCGGGCGACCACGGCTCTTAACTCTGCTTTTCTCATCATTAATGCTAATTCTATTGCTGAGAAATCATCGTTATAGCCGGTGTACACTTTCTCCATCAAAATATTGTCGTAGGCTTCTTTAGCAAGTTGATTAATACGTTTTACTCGTGAACGATTGATGCTTCCAACAACGCACGCTAATAGAGAGCATGCGGTCATTGCAGCACCTAAATACCAAGACTCTGACGTCACCGCCGATGCAATCCCAAGAGCAGTCGAGATCGCCAATAGACTTTGCAGTAAAAAAACACCAGAAATTCTACGCTGTTTTGCTGTCGGCCGATCGTTGAGCTTTTTGTACAAAAGTTCCGCACGATGAATTTGCTCTTCCGTTGGCTTAGTGCGAACCGACTGGTATTCAATGGTTTCTCCCTGCTCATTTTTGATCGGCGTAACAAATGCAGAGACCCAATAATGACGGGGTCCTTTACACCGGTTTTTAACAATACCCATCCAGCTATTACCCTGTTTTAGGTAACTCCACATTTGGGCAAATGCCGCTTTAGGCATATCAGGATGGCGAACCACATTATGTGGTTTACCCTGTAATTCTTGCGCGGAATATTCAGCAATATCACAAAATACATCATTCGCATATGTGATATGACTAGCGCAATCTGTCGTGGATATAAAACTGATATTATCCGAATAGCTCTTATTTGTTGTTTTCATAAATAGCCAAAAGCTCAATTAGGAAATCGAAGAGTTCGATGTAAACGCAATTAATATCATGGGACTGAAGTCACATTATTGACACTAATCAAAACCATTTACAACTTTCTTGCAATATAAAGCACACTAGAGCATTAAAACTAATTGCATAATCTGCTTGAAACATAATGAATATCAGTGTAACTATCTTATTAGAAGATCATCATAATGAATTCAGTACACTCGTTAAAAATAAAGCGTTTTAGTCTTTAAAAGAATTGTTTTTCTCTCAATTAGAGAATGGAAATCTGTTCAATTTATTAAAAATACACAAACAATATACTTTTTTATCATCTGATGCTGAAAAACTGGAATGAACATTTAGTGTTAAGTCTCTCAGTTAACACTCTGTTAGTACAAGGTAATCATGACAAAAAGAATAAAGCGACATAAAGAAGCCAATTCAGCAATGCCCACAAAGGAGGATACAAGAGATTCCTTACCCAATTTAGCGCCTTTATTATTAGCCGAAATAGTCAATCAATGCTCATCTGGAATAAGTGTCTGTGATGTTAATGGGAAAATCATTTATGGTAATCAACAATTTAAAACCCGTTACAATCTGTCGCCCGAAAGTTATGTGCAACAATTTTTTATTAACACTTTTAATGACATCTCTATCGACGATATTTTAGATCGAGTTGATACTGAAACTTCGCTACATCTCGTAGAAACAAAAAGCTCAGATCAATCAGATTGGATCATTTTGAGGGTGAGCAAAATTGTTTATAACGATGAGATAATGTTATTGTTTCTGGTTGAGAGTTTAACGTCAACGATCATCAATCATTTAAGAGTCAATATAAAATTAGAAACTATTGTTGATCATTTACCGGTATTGATTGCTCACGTAGATCAACAAGATCGTTACCTTTTTGCCAATCGTACTTATGAAACATTTTTTAATTGTCCGCTAGAAAACGTCATTGGTAACAGTGTAGAAAATTTGATTGGTAGCGATGCTTACGCTGAACGCAAAACGTATATACAGCGCGTAAAGCAAGGTCACAGTGTCATCTTTGATCATACTTTTTTCGTTGATGACGATATTCGTCAACTGCAACTAAAACTCGTACCGGGAGAAAGCGGACAGGAAGATTACTATATCTTTGCACAAGACGTGACAGAATTACGTTCGTTTCAAAAAAAATTAGAGTTTCAAGCTTACCATGACTCCTTAACCGGCCTGACTAACCGAACTTTCTTTATTAAATCGCTCAACGGTATTTTAAGTCGTAACCAGCAAAATACAGGCTTACTGTTCATAGACTTAGATGGATTAAAAATCGCTAACGATAATTATGGTCACGATAGTGGTGATGAACTTCTAAAACGCTTTGCGGACATTCTGAAACACACATTAAGACCACAAGATATTGTGTCACGCTTAGCTGGTGACGAATTCACCATCCTAATAGCGAATTTATCAAATCCTACTCATGATTTAGAAGAGGTATGCCAGCGCATCCAAGGTGCATTGCCAGCAACGATGAATATTGAAGGCTTTGATGAAGAGCGTTGGTTGGCAATCGCAGACAGTGCGATGTATAAGGTAAAACGTCATGGAAAAGGTGGGTATAATATTGAGCCCACATGGGATATTGCAGACCTTAATGAGTCATTCCAGCAAGAATCGATTGAATAGACCCTTTTATAAAGGGTCTATTCCCAGTAACCTCAAGATGCTGCTGTAGCGATCACTTACGTTGAAAGACAATGCACGTTGAAGAATATGACCATTCCTTCCATGATTAAGCTTGACCTTAAGCTAGTTGATTAATCCTACACCTTGAGGTCATTGGGGGGTATATTGAGATTAACGTTACACAGCAAAATGATGGCGGATAAAGGCATTAATTAATGCGATGAAATCTTTCTCTGCCAATTTGGCACACTTGAGCGTTTGTTCATGAGACAGCACAACATCACTTAGACCTTCGGCCATGTTCGTAATGGCACAAACAGCAACAACAGGTAAGCCGCAATGGGCAGCAGAAATCACCTCAGGCACCACCGACATACCGACCACATCACCACCAATCACCTGCATCATTCTAATTTCCGCAGCTGTTTCAAAATTAGGCCCGGTGTAAGAAACAAAGACCCCTTGATTGAGGTGAATGTTCTCATTGTTTGCAACAGATAATATTTCGGTTCGTAACGTCTTATCGTAAGCATTAGCCAAACTAAAGAAACGTGGACCATATGCTTCATCATTCGGCCCCGTCATTGGTGATTCTGGCATCGTATTAATATGATCATTAAATACCACCAGAGAACCAACATCAATGCGGTCAGGACGCAATGAACCTGCAGCATTAGTCACCAACATAAATTCACAGCCTAAACGTTTAAAAGTGCGTACAGGGTTGGTCATTACTTTCATCGTTTGATGTTCGTAATAATGCCCACGTCCTTTCATGCATGCGACTTCAATGCCAAATAGTTTACCTAAAACAAGTTCGCCTGAATGTCCTTCTACAGTACTGACAGGAAAACCTGCAAGATCTTGGTAAGGAATCACTACTTTTTCTTCTAAAGCATCAGCAATCACGCCAAGGCCAGATCCAAGAATAAACCCAGCTTTAGGTTTAAAATCGGGTTTATGCGCGTAAATCGTCTCTAATGCTTTATTAACTGGATCACTCATATAATTACTCTTCCTATATTGGTGTATACCCAAGTCACCTCAAGATGCTGCGTTAGCGAGAATGTATTCGCTCTTTGGGATCTCATCAACAAGCCTGATTCGTCAAGTCATTTGGGTATAACTATCACTCTAACGGATTTACTATATCGGTAAAATCAGTATATTGATGACAATTGTTCCGAAAACGAAAACAAAGAAGTGCGTAAACAATGAATATCGATCATCAAAAAGTGACCTTAAAGATGTTGCGCTACTTCTATCAGGTTTCTAAAACACAAAATTTTAGTCGCGCTGCTGAGCAATTGAACATCACAAAATCTCCATTGAGCACACAAATTAAAGAACTAGAACAATTACTCGGTGTAGAGCTGTTTGTCCGTAATACACGTCATGTTGAATTAACGATCGCTGGAAAACAGCTCGCTAATGAATGCCAAACGATATTTGATGTAGTGAGTCACGCACTTGACCGTGTACAACAACAGCATCGCGACGACAGTCAAACTTTAAATATTGGCTTGATGAGTTCTATATTCTGGGCGGGCTTTGGTGATGCTCTGCACTCACTACAAACTGATTTCCCCGCGGCGCAGTTCAATCTCATCGAGATGTCGCCACACCAGCAGAAACAAGCATTAATTGATGGGAAAATCGAGTTGGGATTAGTTCGCTACGCCGACACCATCAATACGGATTCGTTAATTACCGTTCCATTATTTGCCGAAGAAATGGTGGTTGCCGTTCCTTTTGAGCATGTACTCGCCAAGCAATCGGCGATCAGTTTGGCAACACTCCAAAAAGAGCGGTTTGTGATGTTAAGTAAAGACAATTCAGCCTCAACTCAATGGATAATCGAACATTGTCAACAAGCAGGATTTTATCCTGACATCGTACAACAAGTGATAGAACCGAATACTCTACTCGCTGTCATTTCTACACGAAAAGTTCTTTCTATCGTACCTAAAAGTTATGCGGCGATGGCATGGCCGCATGTACATTTTATCCCGCTGCAAGAGCAAATTCCCGCGGATATTTGTGTTCTTACTTATCAAGCAGAAACCCCACTGATAAATCAGTGTCTACAACATTTAAAACGCTCGTTTACATGAACACCCTGTGACATATCGTATCGCGTATTCAATATGCTGTTATCTATCTCAATTTGATATATTTCGTAGCTATGAGATACACATAGTAAAGGGCAAATGAGAACATTTAGTCCCTAATTTGAGATAATGGCTTATCTGTAGAACCGTTTGCATATATAACTGTTTTATTTTTGAGATTACTTTTTCAACTGATGCAATCATCAGCATATTCTGATTATCTTTACCCGTTTTTACTTACACTTAGTTTACCTTGTGAAAAAATGTGAGTGACATTTATACATTATTAATAAATAATATAGTCACTTAAATCTAGTTTCTTGTTCTTTTGTTTCTGATTGACTCTTTGGTCTATTTGATTCTTATAGGTTTTTACGTGTACAAGTCCGAGCGCCTAAAAGTTTTTTCATCAAACCTACCCTTTTTGGTTAGTGTTAATATTGGAATTTCAACCATATTAGTTGCCAGTGGTATCTACGATAAAGTAAATACAAATAAAATAATTTGGCTACTAACCATCTACGCTATTTCATGTATTCGATTACTTGTCCACTATTGTATCAATGAAGAGAGTCCTCGAAAGCTCGATTATCATTTTTGGGGCGTCGTTCTTGCGGGCATAGGATGGGCATGTTACCCATACTTATTCCAGCAAACCTTTAGTATCAAAGAGGAGATGATTTGTTTGATCATCTTCTGTGGTATGTCTGGAGGTAGCATTACTCTGCTCTCTGCCGATCTGCGCTCTGCATTTGCATTTACTTTGATTACCGTTATTCCGTATTGTTATGTCATGATCACTCGTGGAGGTGGTGATGAACGGTCGATAGGAATCATGGGGCTCGGGTACGCTGTTGCGCTATGTTTAAGTGCTACTCGTAGTTCAAAATTTATTATTACTTCAATCGCAAGTCAGGCAAAAGTAAAAAGACTTGTCATTAATTTAGAATCAGAAGTAGAAAAANAAAAAAGAACTAACGGTATATTAAAATTAGAACAGAAAGATATGCTGACAGGTTTATTTAACCGAAATAGTTTCTTTTCCAAAGTTGAGATATTACGCCAAGAAAAAAATAATAAATCAGAATCAATAGATAGCTTTATTCATATTGATATCGAGAAGTTCCATATAATTAATAATACTTACGGTCATGAGTATGGCGATTATATGTTAAACGAAATCGGTCAGAGATTATCTAAAATAGATACATTTTTTAACTCTGTATCTTCTAGATGGGGAAGCGATGAATTTATCATCTATATAAGCTGTCACTCCGAACGAGCAATTAATGATTTTATCAATCAAGTTATTGGTAATTTATCGCGGCCTATTCAATCAAAAAATATTCGAGTAACACCGTCTTACCATATTGGTTATTACTACTGTACAGACAACTATTACCCAATAGATAAAGCCATTAAAAATTCCTACTTAGCAGTCAGTGAGGGAAAACGAAGTAATCAACATATTTGCTGCTTTAACCAAAAAATACAAGCAAGTAACGAACGAAAATCTTACCTACGCCATGCGATGGTAGAAGCGCTCGAAATGCAAGATTTCTTTATGAATTACCAACCTATTGTCGATAGTGAACTAGATAAAGTTCATTCTTTTGAAGCGCTTATACGCTGGAACCTTAACGGTGAACTTGTGTCTCCAGAAGAGTTTATCTCTATCGCCGAAGAGCATGGTTTCATTATCGATATCGGCAAGCTAGTACTTAAAATGGCCATTGAAACCCTACATGATATCAATGTTGATAATCCTAGAGTATCCATGTCTATTAATGTGTCAGCAATTCAATTCGAAGATGAAAACTTCCTCGAATACTTACAATTTCTTATTGCACAATATGCTGTTCAGCCGGCTAATATCCATTTAGAAATTACAGAAACAGCAATGATTACCAATCTTGATAAATTGACACGTATTATTAAACAAGTGAAAGAAATAGGTGTCATGATATCAGTTGATGACTTTGGAACTGGATTCTCATCTATTTTGGTGCTTAAAAACCTTCGTATCGATTACATCAAAGTCGACAAATCATATGTAGATAATATTTGTAGCAACGAAAAGGATCACAGTATTGTTTCGGCTGTAGTAAAAATGGCACACTCTATCGATAGTAAGGTAATTGTTGAAGGCGTTGAATATCCCGATCAACTTGCTTTACTCAAAGAAAGCAACATCGATTTATATCAAGGCTACTTGTTCAGTAAACCCGTTAAAAAAGATCAAGTTTTAGCCCTACTCAACCAACACAATCATTAAATTTAGACTAATTAGTCTAAATTTAATGATTATGATTGCAATATATTACCTGCCTAAGAAATATTGAATTAAATATCCCCAATGGCCTTAAGATGCAGGATTCAGAGCTTCATCAATAGTCGATTTGACTAACGCTTGGCTTTAGTGCTTTTTCTTGCCATTAAAGTCGGCTCTAACTGAATAACTTGTGGTGTATTATTTAAACCTTGCAGTTTAGCAAGCAGAGCTTCTACAGCTGCCTTACCTAAACGATACTTAGGTTGATGGATTGTCGTCAGTGCTGGTGACATAAACTGAGCGATACGAATATCATCGTAGCCAACGATTGAGAGATCGTTAGGTACACCGATACCATGCTCTGTCGCCGCATTAATCGCTCCCATAGCCATCATGTCATTACAGATGAATAAAGCACTCGGCATTGTCTTCGCTTCAATGAGCTGTGTCATCGCTGAAAAGCCACCTTCACACTCGAAGTTAGATTCAATCACCCATTGGTCATTCAACGGTATCTTGTGGTCTGCCAGTGCTTGTTTAAAGGCGGAGAATCGATTTTGCGCTTGATGTTGATGGAGTGGACCTGTGATACAACCAACCTCGGTATGTCCCAAATCAATCAGGTGCTTGGTTGCCATATACCCACCTTGATAAGAGTTATCTAAGATTTTATCGCTCGAATTGACAGTCGGCCCCCAATCCATCACGACAACAGGTATATCGGGGTAACGTTCAAATTCCGTCAGCGGTTCACCTTCCATCGTCGTACACATTAACATCAAACCATCCACACGCTTTTGTAATAACGTATCAATGGATGCGCGCATGCGCTCCGTATCCCCTTCAGTATTACATAAAATCAAACTGTAACCTTGGTGATAACAGCTGCGTTCGACTCCTTTTACTACCTCACCAAAGAATGGGTTGGTGGAGGTAGTGACTAACATACCGATAGTTTTAGTCCGATTCATTTTTAAGCTACGAGCTAAAGCAGAAGGCGCATAATTGAGCTCTTTAGCCGCTGCATTAACCCGAGCTGAAATATCTTCACTGACAAAGCGAGTTTTATTGATCACATGGCTTACTGTTGAGGTAGAAACCCCAGCGAGCTTCGCGATATCTTTCATGGTCGCCACAGATCGTACTCCTTGTTATTTCTGTTCTGCGAGAAACACCTCAACGTCATCTCTTGAAGGGATCGACGTTTGCGCACCGAAACGAGTTACTGAGATTGCTGCGGCGGCATGCGCAAATTTGATCGCTGATTCTAAAGGCATTTGTTCCAGTAAACCAGTAACAAAAGCACCATTAAATGTATCACCAGCAGCAGTCGTATCCGTTGCTCTGACCGAAAACCCGGGCACAATGAATCCCATTTCACCTTGCTGGCTCACCCACACGCCTTTTGCGCCCAGAGTGATCATAACCGTTTGAATGCCTTTTGCATGTAACGCTGCAGATGCTTCGGCTGCACTTGCTTCATCAATAACCGCAATTCCGGTCAGTTCCTGCGCTTCCGTTTCATTAGGAGTAATGATATCGATATTCGCTAATAACTCTTCAGGCAGAGCGCGGGCTGGAGCTGGATTTAGAATCACTTGAGTGCCAGCTTGTTTGGCAATGTGTGCCGCCTTAATCACCCCTTCCAACGGTGTTTCAAGTTGCATTAGCAGATAGTGAGCTTGTTGAATGGTTGCGGTGTATTCTTCCACCACTTGCTCGGTAAGATGTGCGTTGGCTTCTGGTGAAATACAAATCGTATTTTCCCCTTGCGCAGACACTTGAATCAGCGCAACCCCAGTTGGCGTATTCTGTTCGACACGAACCGCATCGATTGACATCCCATCTTGGTTAAATTGCTGACGAATATGTTGACCAAAAGCATCATCACCAACACAAGCAATAAACGAAATATCAGCATTGAGACGCGCAGCAGCAACCGCTTGGTTCGCTCCCTTACCACCCGGAATCACTTGATACATCTTGCCATGCAAAGTTTCGCCTGGTTTAGGAAAACGGGGAATTTGTAAGACATGATCGGCATTGACACTACCGAGTACGACCAATTGGCTCATAAATTTATCCTTCGTATGTAGCTCAATGAAAGCTCTAAACTCTGAATCAGTCTCTATGTACCAGTCAAAGTTCACAGCTTTCATTCCAGCTTGGTAGACACCCATTTCAAGAGAAATCGGTGCCAGCCAAGCTGGAAGAGAATATCCCTTTACTTAGTCACAATTTTTAGTGGTACAGGGATAGAAGTCGGCACTTTTTGACCTTTTAATACCTTATCTGCCGTTTCGATACCTAGCGCACCAATTAGATCAGGCTGCTGAGCGATCGTTGCGCCCAATTTGCCACGTTTTACCGCCGCAATGCCGTCTTTGGTACCATCAAAACCCACAATTAAGACTTTCTTGCCCGATGCCTGTACAGCGCGTAATGCACCTAATGCCATTTCATCATTCTGTGCGAAAACAGCTTGGACGTCTGGATGAGCTGCGATCAGGTTTTCCATCACATTCAATCCTTTGGTGCGGTCAAAATCAGCAGGTTGACTTGCGAGTAGTTGCATCGAACTGTTTTTAACTGACTGCATAAACCCTTTGCCACGTTCGCGAGCAGCAGATGTTCCTGCAATACCTTCAAGTTGGATGACTTTGGCTTTTTGACCCACTTTCTCCATGATGAATTTTCCTGCCATTTCACCACCAGCGACGTTATCAGAAGCAATATGTGAAACAACTTTGCCGTGACTAGCACCGCGATCTAGCGTCAGTACTGGGATATTAGAGCGATTCGCTAAACGAATGGCATTTGAAACCGCATCAGAGTCGGTTGGATTGATTAAAATAGCCTTCACGCCACGAATAGTAAGATCTTCAACATTTGATAGCTCTTTACTTGGGTCGTTTTGTGAATCTAGGACAATCAACTTATAACCCAAATCTTGCGCCTTAGCTTCCGCTCCTTCTTTCATTGAAACGAAGAATGGGTTATTTAACGTAGACAGTACAATAGCAAGTGTATCCTGAGCTTGAGCAGACACAGATAAGGTCGAGCCCAACACAGCAGCAGTAATCAGCGAGACGACTTTTTTCATAATTTGGTTCCTTTTTGTAGGGTACAGTGGCTGGTCTTGCCAGGCCTTATTATTTGTTTTTGTTGTCTACCAAAACGGCAAGTAAGATCACGACCGCTTTAGCAATCATTTGGTAGTAAGAAGACACATCCAGTAAATTCAACGCGTTATTCAAAAATCCGATGATTAACGCACCAATCAGCGTGCCCATAATTTTACCTTTGCCGCCCATCAGGCTTGTTCCACCTAGTACAACAGCAGCAATAGCATCTAATTCATATCCCATACCCGCAGTAGGTTGAGCGGATGACAAGCGTGAAGTAACAATGATTCCAGCTAGCGCCGCCAATAGGCCACAGATAGCATAAACACCGATTTTCACGCGGTCTACGTTAATACCAGACAAACGTGTCGCGGATTCATTACCGCCAAGCGCATACACGTAACGGCCAAAGCGAGTATGATTTAACAGGTACCAAGCGACAGCAAAGACCAAAACCATGAGCCAAACTGGCACAGGAATACCTAATAAATACCCAGTACCAAACCATGCGAAAGCGCCCGCAGTATCGGTAAATCCTGTAGAAATTGGTCGGCCATCGGTGTACACCATGGTGACACCACGTAGCAGAGTCATTGTGACTAATGTTGCAATAAAGGCTTGCACTTTACCCTTGGCAATAATGACACCGCTTACCGCACCTAATGCCGCACCAGCAAGTAGCGCGACCGGAACAGCCACAATCACAGGGACTTCAAGTGCGATGAGACTTGCGGCAAAGGCACCAGATAATGCCAATACTGAACCTACGCTCAAATCGATTCCTGCGGTTAAAATAACCAATGTCATGCCCACTGCAATGATCGCATTGACTGACGTTTGGCGCAGAATGTTCATTAAATTACCAAAGGTAAAGAAATGTGGATTGAGAAAAGACACGACAACCACAAGAAATAGAAGAGCAATCAATGACTTTTGTTCGATAAGCCACTCTTTACTCAGCCATTTTTTCTGACTAGGTGCTGTTTTCTTGATGGTTTCAGAGTTCATGCGGTTTCCTCGTTCAACACGTTATCTGTAGGCTGCAATGATTGAGCTGGCTGTTTACCAACTGCGCATGCCAATAAATTTTCTTGATTTGCTTCTTTAGCGCTAAATTCGCCACTAATACGGCCCTCATGCATCACTAGGATACGGTCACTCATGCCCAAAACTTCAGGCATTTCCGAGGACACTAAAATGATGCTCATGCCGTCCGCTTTAAATTCATTAATAAGTTGATAGATTTCTTTTTTAGCACCAACATCTACACCACGAGTAGGTTCGTCAAGAATCAATAACTTAGGACGAGTCATTAATCCTTTTGCGATCGCGACTTTCTGTTGGTTACCACCGGATAAGTTGCCGATAATCTGTTCGCGTTTTGGTGTTTTGATATTGAACAGTTGAATAAAATCATCCACTGCCAATTTTTCTTCACTGTGCTTGATTTGCATACCATGGCTAAGTTGCTTTAACGCACATAGACTCATGTTGTCTTTAACCGATAATCCAAGTATTAACCCATCACCTTTACGGTCTTCAGAGATATAGGCAATACCCGCTTTCAAGCCATCTTGGGGGCTATGCGCATCGATTTTCTGGCCATCAATCCACACCTGACCAGCAGATTTAGGCAATGCACCATAAATCACTTTCATCAGTTCCGTACGTCCGGCTCCCATCAGGCCCGAAATACCCAAAATTTCACCATGGCGAACATTAAAACTAATTTCTTCAACACCAGCGCCAGACACTTGCTCAACAGCAAGGCAAATATCGCCTTGAGGGACACTGACGCGCGGGTACTGTTCATCGAGTCGACGTCCAACCATTTTTTCGATCAAACCATCTTCATCGGTATCCGCCACTGCACACTGACCAATAAATTTCCCATCACGCAAGACAGTAATGTCATCACAAATTTCAAAAATTTCTTTCAAACGATGCGAGATATAAACGATGCCACAACCTTGTTCTCGAAGTTCATTAATCACTTTAAATAACGAGGCTGTTTCTGTATCAGTCAGCGCATCTGTTGGTTCATCCATGATGATCACTTTAGATTCAAACGAAAGCGCCTTCGCAATCTCAACCATTTGTTGCTCACCCAAGCTCAAATCACCTAATAAGGTATTCGAGCGATGAGCCACGTTTAAACGCTCAAGCAACGCATCGGCTTTCTGGTACATCTCTTTCCATTGAATGCGGCCAAATACACTAACAATTTCTCGGCCCAGAAATATATTTTCAGCAATCGTCAGTTCTGGAATCAGGTTGAGCTCTTGGTGAATAATACTGATGCCGGCTATTTGAGAATCACGCGGACCTTTGAATTGTACGGGTACACCATGATACTCAATCTCCCCAGCATCACGACGATAAATACCAGTCAGCACTTTCATCAAGGTGGATTTACCCGCGCCATTCTCTCCCATCAAAGCCATCACCTTACCGGGATAAACATTTAGGCTGGCACCATCTAAGGCTTTAACTCCAGGGAACCCCTTTTCAATATTTTTTAGGGATAAAATCGGCTGGGTCATACACTCTCCTCAATCATATCTAGGTCGGTGAATTTGGGATTAAAATACAACGCCAGCTTGAAAAATAACGTTGGCATAAGCGGTACATTCACCAGTGCGAATCACCGCTCGGCTCTGGTGAGTGCGTGCTTTAAAAGCTTCGTGAGGTAAATAAGTAATGGTGATGGGTTTCCCTTTACTTTGTTCTTCTGCATTAAGTAATACCATGAACTGCTCAAAACATTCAGGGCTGGTTTTAGGGAACTCTTCAGCCAAGATAACCCCTTCAATTTGTGATTCTGACAGCACGGTTTTCACTGTTTCAAGAAATCCGGGCACACCGTACGTTAGCGCTAAATCAATGCGTTGTGTTGCCGAAGGAATCGGTAATCCCGCATCACAAATTGTGTATTCATCCGTATGACCTAATGTTGCGACAAGATGAGATAGCTCTGCATTAATAAGGGCTGTTTTTTTCATTATTATTCCTTTTTCGTTCTCTTACGTACTGGCTAAGACCTTCACCACTCATTCAGTTTAATTAGACTTAAAGCAATAGTTAATGATATTTAAATTAATATAATTAACTATTAATTAAGATAATTATTGAATAATCCGTATTTAATCTAGGTTTCGATTATTTTTTAGAAACCTTATCGAAACGTTTCGATGAGATAGTAATGAGATAGCAATGAATTTGCATCACGATTGAAATCAGAGTGTGATTGTGATCGTTACAACAGGGAATTAGTGCCCCAAATTAGTGAGAATGATCACTGATGGTGATTAATTAGCCGTACAAACACATTCTCGCTGAAACAGCATCTTGAGGTTATTTAGGTATAGTAATCCGGATATTTTTCCCAGATTTAACATAAGTGATATGAATAAAGCTAAACTAAAGAAAAGTTTAAGTGGCAATAAATCAAACAGATACGGGCTTCTAACTGCCGATAACACACTTAACTTTATATAATTTATTGAATTTTAATAAAATGGAGCATCTTCATGCTTAAACGTTCAGCTTTCGTTCTTCTTTCTGTTCTTGCTCTGTCTGCTTGCCAAGATGAAGTTGGTAGTCAATCTTGGTGTCAAGATATGCGTGAAAAGCCGAAAACCGAGTGGAGCAGCCAAAACGCGGTTGATTATGCAAAAAACTGTTTACTCAATAATGAAGTAGGCAGTGAGCAATGGTGTAAAGACATGGACGAAAAACCGAAAGGTGATTGGACAGCAAATCAAGCAACTTCTTACGCTAAGCACTGTGTCTTATAACCCTCTATTCGATTAGCTCCTGATCGATTAAGCCCCCTAAAATGGGGGCTTAATCACCTATAGCCCTTTATGGTATTGAGCATGTGTTGTCGGTAAAATAGCGTTTTGCAAACTCAATATCGCAGCTTGACGCTGCTCCTTTTCACAAAGTTGGCGAAATTGCTCAACCAATTCATTTAAGCGCCAAGGGCTTCGCGTTTCAGTGTGAATATCTCTTACATCTATAAACCAATCAGTAAAAAGTTCTGGAAGATCCTGAATCACCTCTAAGTTCATAAAATGATGCTGATTATATAAACTGTTGTGCTCGCCCAACTGCTTATCAATCACATAAGCAGACCCATTTAAGTTCAGTATTGAGGCCGACTTTTTACAGTTAGGCAAACATCCTCGAGTCACACGCTTTTTCTTACACCCAACGGTTTGTTGGAACAAGCATTGACGACTGGTTAACAAATTCATCGGATGATAAATACTGTGACATAAACGGAATCCTTTTGGTCTTACAATACGTTTCATCTGCTTATGCGAAATTTCATTGGAAATAAAAGCACCACTACAGCCATACTCTTGTTGCAAACATTGCAGTGCATATGAGTTGGTGAGGTTTAACTGCGGCCCAGCTAACCATGCTATATCCATTTCCCCAGCCAACATTCCGATCCCAGTATTATTGGTCACAATACAACTTGGCTTAACAGCTTCCAAAAACTGTTGCGCAGCCAAATAATTATCACCTATCAATACCGCAGGAAACCACGGGATAAGGTGCGGGTATTGTGAGAAAACATCCAGTACTTGTGTTTTTTGCCGAGCTAGAGACGAAGGCATTTGATAATAAACACTGATGTTGTCAGCATGCAGCTGCTGCACTTCTTCAAGGGTGGAAACCAATACATTTAAATGAGGTTTAATCGGCTCATCTAAATCCGTATTTATCGCAGGCACTTGGATATCCGCGTATTTTTTTTCTGTCGTTTGATTTTTATGCTGCTCATGATCAAGCTGAACTAAACGCTCATTCACCCGCGCGATAATTCGGGTATTTTCATCATAGACTTGCTGTTTAATCTGGCGAGTTTGTTCACCTTCCGAGACTCCCGCTTGCTGGATGAAATGATCAGCGGAATGATTACGCGGATTATCAATGTACATTTCTTTTGAGATAGTGCCTTTTAAATAGCCCGCAGAAAAATCACGATTAAAGACCTTATAAAGCTCAGAGGTATCAGACAACAAAGGTTGGTTATTTTCATAACGGTCAATTTGTTGCCGCCACTGATCGACCACATTAAACACATAGTGCGGCTGTTTCATTCTCCCTTCGACTTTCAACGAATACACGCCGAGTTCAGCAAGCTCGGCAAAATCTTCAAATGCCGTATTATCCTTCATGTTTAATGGGTGACTGATCCCCATATCTGTGGTCTGATATTTATCACGGCAAGGCTGACTGCAACGCCCTCGGTTACCCGAAGCCCCATTTCTTGCTGAGCTGATATAACATAGCCCAGAAAAACCAATGCAGTAGGAACCGTGAACAAACACTTCCATCAATACATTATGCTGTCTACCATATTGCGTTAGATGACGAATTTCTGTTGAATCCAATTCACGGGATAAATTCACTCGGCTAGTCCCCAGCTTAGACAAAAAGCGAATTTGACCTTCGTTATGAGAATTGAGCTGGGTTGAACCATGCACATCCAGCATTGGGAAGTAATGCTTCAAAATATAACCAAGACCAAGGTCCTGAATAATTACGCCATCAATGTCGGTGTGAATCAGTTGATTTAACAAGCGAACGACTGAACGAATCTCGCTTTCCAATAAAATAATATTCAGTGTCAAAAATATTTTGCAGTGGTGTTCATGAGCAATCACCAATATTGCTTTTAAGTCATCTAAATTAAGATTGGACGCTCTATTTCGCGCATTAAAACGTTCCAGCCCACAATATACAGCATCAGCTCCAGCTGCGATTGCCGCTTTAATGGATTCGATGTCACCACCTGGGGCTAATAACTCAAACTGACTCTCACTCACGCTCTAACCACACTTTTTACTTCAACTAAGGGCTGGCTATTCTACTACTCTCTGTAAGGAAATATCCAATAAACCCTATAAATAACATGGCTAACTGCCCTCATTAATTCAAACAATAAAAAACGCCCACTCACCATGATGAGTAGGCGTGTTGTTTTTAGGTGATAACTGGTTAGTTTGACGCGGCCGCAGTTTTAGAAGCAGAACCGTTCGTTGCCAATAACAACCCAATCAAGATAGCTCCAATAATGGTTCCAGCAGGCCATGCTAATAACAGCACAATCGAATAACTGTATTGTCCCGCCCGATTATTTTTAAAAATGGACCAATATCCTAACCCTGCCAAACAGACCAAAATAATAGGAAGCACGGAAATTAAAGCCCCTAATTCAGCAGGTATACCTGAAGCAAAGAGACCGGATAAAAATAGGCCAGCCAAACCTATCAATACTTGAATGGTTGAAGCCATTCCTATCAAAAATTTAATTAAAGTGACCATTGACGTTACCTTTATTGTGATAATTTTGAGACTCTTATTAGAACAAAAAGTTTATCAATTTAGTCCACTGACTGACGTTATTACTGGATCAAGATCCACAAATTTCTGTAGAAAAGCCTCAGTATTGGCACACTGAGGCTTAAGGGAATACCTATGCACTAAGTTTTTCTTTAGCAAGAGATTTTGCACCTGCAAAATCCAGTTTCCCTGTTCCTAATACAGGAACCTGCTCTACTTGAAAAATAGCGCTCGGAATCATAAGTGCTGACATGCCTTTTTGATTCAACGTTTTCTTAATCTCCGCGGGTGCTTGTTCACTTTCTGTAAGTAGCACTATCTGTTCACCTTTTTTCTCATCTGGTAAATTAACTGCCACCAAATTCATCTCTGGCTCACCAAGCAGCTCTTTAATGGTTTGCTCAACCGCACCAAGACTGACCATCTCCCCTGCCAACTTCGCAAAACGAGAGTAACGGTCAACAATGGTTAAGTATCCATCTTCATCTAAATGGCCTTTATCGCCCGTTTTATACCAACGCATGCCATCAAGATTGACGATCACAGAATCAGTTTTCTCCGGATCATTTAAGTATCCTTTCATGATCTGGGCACCACCAATCAAAATCAAACCATCTTCCCCTACCGGCAAGGTTTCAAGGCTAACCGGGTCAACAATACGGAAAGTGGTTCCTGGTAGAGCAAGCCCTACCGTGCCATCTTTTGCCGCTTCTTGAATATAGGCCTGCTCACGAATCATATGCCCTGGCAAGTTAACACTGGCGACTGGCGTAGTTTCCGTCGTGCCATATCCTTCTAAGACCGGCACCATAAATTTCTGCTGAAACGCCTCTTTTACCGTTTTATCTAGTTTTTCAGCCCCTGATACTACAGCGCGCAGCGAATTAAACATCATTGGCTTAATCCTGCGATTGCGCTGATACATACGTAAGAATGTCGACGTCGCACACATCAGTGTGGCTTCGTATTTCGCAACCGCTTTTGCAATATTGTGGCCATCAGTAGGATCAGGATGACAAATCACAGGGATCCCCTCCATCAATGGCAACATACCTGTTACGGTTAAACCGAAAGCATGGAATAAAGGAAGTGTTGCCATAATACGATCTTCTTCCCGCACATTGAGTACATCTGATACCTGACGTAAGTTAGCCATGATATTTTTATGAGTCAGCATCACACCTTTCGGTGCTCCTTCGCTACCAGAAGAGAACAAAATCGCAGCGTTATCTTCCAGCTCCGTTGGCTTACAAAAGAGCGTATGAATCCATGCAGCAGGCAAACAAAGCGCTGCCGCAGTCGTCAACCATTTGCGTAGCGGGCTGATGCTCGTTTTTAGGTCTTCCAAGTAAAACCGTTCACAGCCACTTAAAATGGTTTCACAATCAATACCTCGTTTCTCAAGCTTGCTAATAAAACGGCGTGAGGTCACGATGCTCTTAATTGCAGCACTCTGTTTAGCATTGCTGATCGCCTCAATAGATGACGTGTAGTTAATATTCACCACCGTTTTACCCGCCATGAGGGCACCAATGTTAGTCATTAACCCAGGCGCAGAGGTTGGAACCAATAAACCTAAGTTCTGGCCCGGTAACGCTTGTAGTTTCTGCTTAACAAGTAAGCTACCGACTAAAAATTTGAAGTGTGACGTTGGCGTCCCCGAGCTATCGACTACAGCCCAATCACTCGGTTTTGATTTCGCGGTTTCAATCCAAGTTTGCGGCAAGGTATCTAACGTTTCTGCATATTCATTCCAACTCGCTACCGACATCTCAAACACTTTTTGTTTAACTTGAGCGGCATCAGAATGAATGTCCATTGGCTCGCCAAACGCAGCGATGATGTCACGCTTGATACCGTTTTTACGCATTTTGCCAAGTTTCTTGGTTGAACGAGAAAACGCACTGCCCCACATGCCGCGCAGATAGAATGGCACAATGACACCATTTGCGTCTTTGCAAGCACGTTCAAACCCTTTTTTGAATTCACCTAATTGGCCCAAGTGACTAATACGACCTTCAGGGAACAGACAAACGGTTTCACCGGCATTCAGTAGCTCCGTGACTTTAGCCAGAGCTTGCTTACTTTGTCCTGCAGAAATAGGGATAACACCAAACAAGTCAAAAAACCATTTCAGATACCATTGCTGGTAAATGCTACGGTCCATAACAAAATAAACCTGTTTTGGTACTGCCATTTGAATAATCGCCCAATCCATCCAGCTAATATGGTTACCCAATAACAAAGTCCCCGTACCGGACTCAGGCAGATTATCAAAGCCCACCACTTTCAACCGGTATTTATGTCCCAGTAAACGATTCATTAAACCACGCACTAAAGCTTGAGGTAATATGACAATCGCAAACAGCGCCACCAATACACTTAGACCAAACAACCCCCACAGTAGGTATTGAGCATCTAAAGAAGTGGTGGCAAAGAGTACGGTCAGCCCTAGAAACAATAACATACCAATGTTTTGAATGAAGTTATTGCCCGCCAGCACGCGCCCTATTTGAGATTCATTGGCATGAAACTGAATCAGTGCATTTAACGGCACCAGCATTAGTGCACCACCAAACCCAACCAACAGGAATAACACAGCCATCAAGGTTAATGTGGTTACTTGAGCCAAGAAAAATAGGCTGATGCACACCACAACAGCCCCTGCTGGGATGAGAGAAATGTTGATATGTCGCACTGAATGTTTAGCCACGAAAGCGGAACCGAGCATCAAACCAATAATGGCCATAGCAATCACGCATTGAATGGCAAAGGTATTACCAATTCCAAGTGTTGATTTCGCATAGGAAGGAAACGCGGCGATAAGTACTTGGCTAATTGAAAGAAAGCAAGTGAGACCCAATACGGATTGCCAAATCGCTTTCTCTTTAAAAAGTAATCGAATATTGCTGGTTAATGTTTTGCCCGTAGCATACTGACGCCATGGGAAACCTGTCACAGTGGTTTTTGATTGGCAGTTAGGTAAACGAAATGCTAGCACACACTCAATAATGGAACCTAATACCAACAACCAGCCAATATTAGCGACATCTTGAAGTATTGCCGATGGCACAAGCGGCGTTGCCGAATTTAAATCAAATTCAAACAGAGCAGAAAATGCAGCACTCCCTGCTAGCACCGCAATCATAGAGACTGCTTGCACCCAACCATTACCAGCACTTAAATACTCAGCGCCAAGTAATTCGCGTATATAACCGTATTTAGCGGGAGAATATAAAGCACTCTGCATCGCTAGAATAAAGGTTAAGGCGAACGCTGCATAAAAATGCCCAGTGTAGTAACAATAAGTAATGAGTAATGTCACTACAATGGCCAGCATCGCGCTACAGCGCATCACTTTGGCCTTGGGAAAGCGATCCGCTAAATACCCAGATGGCGTAAATAGCATAACAAATGGTAATAAGATGAGTGCATTTACAATTGCCATCAGAAGCATTTGTTGATTGCCATCGTAACTTTTAAAAAGTGTATTCTGGATGACGATTTTATGGCCAAAATCGACAAACGCATTAATAAATGCCACTAGTAAATAAGCGATAAAGCCTTTGTTTTTAAATAATCTGCTCATTGTCATTCCCCAATCGAACGCCGTTCAATTAATTTAGGGCCAACATTAATCGAACACTGTTCGATTGTAAAGTGAAGATGTGAATGTTTTATATTCAGGTTATGAAATGGGATCAGAAACACAAAAAGAGGGCCATTGACTGCCCTCTTTATCACTGTTTCTAATTTTGATGTGATTAACCGCATCAAATTTCCTTATTCAAAACATTCAGATTTATTCCAACGTTTGAGCCAGTGCTGTTTTTAGTTCTTGCTCTGCTTGTTCAATCAATAACTGTGCTTGTTCCCGCTGTGCTCGGCCTTCTTTTACTCGCGCTAAGGTATTATTCAACGTATCAATAGTCAGTTGGTTAACAACTTGTAAAGATTCAATATCCAAAATACCACGCTGATAGTTTTCCGCAATTTGCTCTTCCAAGACCTTCAACTTTTGTGCATTCTGCTGATATTGCGCATTGGTATAATCTTTCACAGCGCGAGTCACCTTGAGCGCTTTTTCTTTTTCATAGTTAGAAATCGCGATCAAAAATTGTCGTTTCCATAGAGGGAAGGTGTTGTGCACGATATCCTGTATATCTTCCATGAGCATTTTATTGCCCTCTTGAGACAAACGAATCTGAGGTGCAGTTTGAATAGCCGCTAATCGAGTGAGCTCCAAGTTATGCACACGCTTTTCTAAACGTGCCACCGCTTGAGTAGCATCGCGGTATTTTTGGGCATCTAACGCATCACCACTGGCTTGAGATTGAGTGAGTAACTGAGGTAGCACGATTTGATTCAGTTCAGCTAACTTAAACTTACCTGCTTCTATGTAGGTTTCGAGCCCTTTTAATAACTCTAAGTTGTGGTTATACAACCCATCCAACTGATTAATATCATGAGCCAGTTTTGCTTCTTGCCCTTCTAGTTTTTCAGCGAGAGAATCAATGTGATCTTTAACTGAATCAAAGCTAGCCGAGAACTTTTTAAACGAATCGAAAAGCTCCCCGATCAAAGGCAATTTCGCGAGAAAACTGTCTCGGCCTAACCCATCAAAATCAGTAGAATCCATTGATGAAATCATCGCCTGTAGCACTTCTCCTGCTTCTCCGGAATCTCTAATGCGAATTTGATCAAGAATCTCATCCGAAAACGAAGTAATAGTTTCTAAGGCTTCTTTACCAAATGTGATAGTGGCAACCGTATCAAACGGATCAAACTTTTGCGCTACCTCAGCCGCTTCTGGAGTCACAGCCATCTCTACTTGAGGAACCGGATCTTCTTGAATTTGGTTGGCGTGAACTGACACGTCATTTTTTGAGTCAGCAAGTGTAGGTTGTGCGTCAACATGAGACGTTAAATCAGGCTCATTCAAGTTAGGAGCATCAACTGCTGGTTTTGATTCAGGTGTAGATTCAGTCATGGTGGTATTCTCCTTAATGCTCGTTTGAGCGATGCCTGGGAAATTGTTTCCACAGTTTTTCAAACTGTTGCTGGAAAGCAGTAATAAAGCGCTGATCATCGGTTAAGGTAATGTCTTCTTGGTTGTATCTAGAAGCACTTCGAGTCCAGTTAAAACTGCCATTAATCATGCGTATACCATCAAAGATCGCAAATTTGTGGTGCATGTGATAATCCGAAGTATCTATCTTAACTTGCACCCCTTTACGAGCGAGATAGTCCACGTCACTTCCTGCATCAAACCGCTTGTTGCGATCAGTAATCACTCGGACTTCAACCCCTCGTTCATGAGCTTTAATAATGTGTTTAGTCAAATCATCATCTGCAATCGTAAAGACACAGATATCAATATGATTCCGAGCTAACTTAAGCTGTTCAACAATACCGTTGAAACAGTCTTTTCCCGGTGAAAACCAACTGCCAGCGATCTCATTGACTTGGGTTTCACGTGCTGCATCTAAAATTTTCACAACACGCTCTAACCACCGAATAACTTGGCAAGCATCCTCACCCGATTCAACGGCTTCATGCGCTAAACGAAATGACTGATTGCGTAAATACGCACGCTCTTCATCAGAACAGTTTAGGTGCGCCAATTTCTGTTTGAGATCTTTACGCTCTTGATCATCCAATCGAACATCGGCAATCGACGCCTTTAACCACTGTTCCCACTGTTGCTGATTCATGCGCTCGTATCTCCTGAAACTTTATCTCTTGAGGTATCACTTCCTGAAAAGCGGGCCGACACACCAGACACGTATTGGTTTAGCATTGCTAATTGCTGTACCACTTGACCCGCGCGATCCTCAGAATCTCCCATAATTTGCTGACGCTGATAACTCTGTTTGATCTCGTCCCAGCGAGCTCGTTGTGCTTTAGTCATATTGCCGCGCAGTTCAGCGAGCTTAAGCAAGTTTTCCTCTGTTCCATTAGCAAGGGTTTGAGCTTCGCCTTGGTAGTGATCTTGAATAAGGGTATCCAGTTCTTCATCGGTCATGACTGATGAAATTTTCTCTGCCAACTTATTCATATTTCGATAGGATCCTTGCAGCTTAAATGCAGGTTCAACTCGATAATCATCTGCAGTTGCAGCGGATTGAATATATTGTTGGTTCACCTTAAGAACGGTCTGCTGCACACGCATTAATTTTTGCAACGTCGTGACCACTTCATTAGCTTGCGTCGCTGAATAAGAGTGTGTCATCTCACTCAATGCAATACTCTCCCCTTGTGCCATACGAACAAAACGGTACAAATCATTCAGATCGCGAGTCGCGAGCGGAGCTAATACTGAATTTGAAGTTAGAGAGTTTTCAATGAAACTCAAAGCAAACGCATTCCCCTGATCAGACAACATATCGCCCAAGTTATAAATATCAGCACGGTTGGCTAACATATCGGGAATACGGAACGCCTCACCCGTTTCTGTATACGGGTTACCCGCCATTACCACGGCAAACTTTTTACCGCGCATATCGTAAGTTTTGGTTTTACCTTGCCAAGTTCCCTCGACCCGACGTGTTCCGTCACACAAGGAGATGAATTTTTGGAGCAATTCTGGGTTGGTGTGCTGAATATCATCGAGATAAAGCAACACGTTATTACCCATTTCAAATGCCAAGTTGATTTTTTCAATCTCGCGAGCGGCGTTTTGATCCGGAGCATGGGCAGGATCCAACGATGTTACTTGGTGGCCAATCGAAGGACCGTTAACTTTCATGAATACCAAACCCAATTTAGAGGCAACGTATTCAATCAAGGTAGTTTTACCGTAACCTGGAGGAGAGATGAGCAGTAGCATCCCCATTAAGTCGGTGCGTTTTTTATCGCCCAACGTTCCCATCTGTTTCGCTAAGTTATCGCCAATTAACGGTAAATAACTATCACTAATCAGTTTATTACGTACAAATGAAGTTAATGGACGCGGCTTAAATTCCTGCAAGCGAAACTGTTGTTTTGCTTGGCTTAATAGCGCTGAACGTTTTTCTAGATAAGCATTAAAGCGTGGCACAATCACACTACGATGGTGTTCGCAGCGACGAATAAAATCATCCAATACTAACGGTAAAGCCCCTTGTTTAATCCGCTTATGCTCACCGAGTAAATCGGCGACTTTACCGGTTAAAGAAAAAGACACGCTACTCAATAGTTGTTGTGACAAGGTTTTACACATCGCGATGGCTGCCGCTTCCAACACAAACGCTTCGCCAGTCTTATTTTGTTTAGTGTAAGGAGTTAGCCATTGCACATGATCGGTAAATGCAGCGGCCATTGGCATCTCTTTCGCATTCCAACCCAAGCTACGTCGAAACTGAAGATAATCTTCGCTTAATTGAAATGCATCTTGGCTTACTTCAATTCTTGGCACTTTATCGGCTAAGATTTGAATCAAGTAATCGGCAGCTTCATAGGCATATTTGACCCCTAATTGAGGGAGTAATACCTCTTGCAGCGCAGAGTATGCATCAGCAGATTGTAAATGATCTCTCAGTAAAACAGCGTTGACCGCTTGCTCATGCCACTGAGATGTATCCTCTTGCTCTAATAACCAAATAAGTGCTGCAGCGCGTGCACCTTGACTATAACGTAACAACCCAGCACGTTGATAAATGGGCAGCATGGTCGACAGTATCTGCGCGGCATCATGGTCATGGATACCTTTCACATATCCCTCTTTATAACGAGGAGCAGCGAAACGCTGGATCAGCTCTTTTAACGATTGATCTTGGAGAGCTTGATACAAGCGGTCGAGTGAAAGATCATTCTGGTGATGTTGCGCAGCATGCAATATCAAATAAGCTAAGTACTCACCACGATACACATGCTCACTTTCTGATGTGACATCCAGTTTAGCGATGTCTTGGAGTTGCAGAAACTCTTGATCTTCTATCGGCTGATAAAAATCAGTACCTGAAATATGGGTGCATAACTGTTCATTTTGTTCAATTAAACTTAAATCTAACCCCTGCTGGTTCACACTAAAACGGTGCTTACCAAGGCGTAAAACTTTACCACCTTGTTCAAATATATCTTGATTATCACGCATAGAGCGTAGTGACTGATCTTGCAGTGACTTCAATTTAGCGTCGATACTATCCGCTTTTACACTATCACCTAGTTCTCTGATTGATTCAGAAAGTTGGTGCAGTTTCATCACCATAGCATCGGTTGCAAAATAACTATTAAGTCCAGCAACATCATCAAAGCGATCGATACGTTTTTCAATGCTATTTAACGTGACGTTCGCAGCTTGTTGTAAGTTCTGAACTCGACGTTGCTGCGCAGCGACTAATTGCTGCTTGTGATTATCTAATGTCGACTGGATTTCATCGCGCTTGGTATAGATTTCCGCGAGGAATTGGTCAAAGTCAGCGAAACGAGACTCCAATTTATCTAACTGACCAATCAAACGGGCTAACTGATTGTCACACTCGTCTGGAGTGGTTGCCTGCTCCATGGCAGTACTCACCGCCTGTCCGAGCAATTTAAATTGGGCACTGAATTCTGCTTGAGCTTCTTCGCTTTGTAATGACTGACCTTTGGCGCGTAACTTAGCGGATAACGCATTCAATAGTGACGACACTTCCGTCGTCAGATCCAAGATCCGGGTAGATTGCGTTGGATCTTCAGTTTCGATATCCGTCACTTCCTCTGTGACTAACTGCAACTGCGAACGCAGCTCATCCACTTCCTGCTGCAAATCATTTAACTCAGCGGTTTTTTCTGTGGTTTCGAGCCTAGTTTCAATGTCCGCAATGGTGTGTTTATACGGTTGGTAAGCTTTCTCTTCTTGCAACAGGAGTAATAAACGGTGATTCAGTTCATCACGCTGTAACTGCAGTTGCTCCAACATCTCATCGACACTTACCGTATCCATATAGTGTTGCTGGCGCAATGACATCACCGATCCGACTTCCGTTTTCACCTCGGCTAAAAGCGCAAGTAATGCATTAGCCTGCTCTTTAGGTGTTAATTTAATCTTACCGATTAACTCTGCTACATGCTGCTGTTGCTGCTCTAAACTTTGTGCTGCTGCGATCTGGAGTTGCTGAACCTTGGCAAACTCATCAATGATATTATCCGAAGTTTCGACAATCTCATGAATTGAGTCGCCAATTCCTAATGCATAGTGGTGGTTAAGCCAATGGTAATGGTCAAGGGTTGTATGACACTGCTTAAGTAACATTTCATACGCAGCTTGGGTGACCTCTTCATTGAGCGTAAGCTGACATATAGACAGTATTGATGATAACGCGCGAACCAATTCAGCATTACCCAAATTGAAGAGAGGACTTGAACCGTCCGCCTTCGCATTTTCTTGCGTATAAAATTCAGGAGTACAATACGGTGTATTCCAAATTTGCAGCGGATGAATAGTCGAAGCTTCTGGATTTTCTGCTGCCTGAAAAACGAGCATTCGCCCATCCGAATAGAGGCTAAATCCATAGCTATCGAGTGGAGCAGAAAAACGTTTCTCAATCATGTTATAAGAAAAAGAAACGTAGGCACCCTTCGCTTTATTAAAAAAGTAATAGATAACATCTTCGCCATTTGGCGACGCTATTTTTTGGAAGAATTCTAGATCCTGCCAAGGAATATCAAACAGCTTGTAATCGCCATTAGCTAACACGTAGCCATGGGCAAGTAAAATGCCATGGTTTTCCGGCAGAACTTTCGCGCTTCGTCCTAACGAATCAGCCCGAACGACCGATTGATTCATTGGGTTATAAATAAAGTAACGATGCATTTTCTCACGGTGAGGCTTAATCCGCAGTGCAATTAACTCACCCACGAAGGCATAATCAATGCTCGCATCGGCAACACTTTGATGCGGATCTTCCACTTCTTCGCTATAAATGCCTTTTCCATCTTCGGTGTTATCTTCGACCTTAATCGTTAAATCCCCTCCCACACATTCAACAAAGAGCTTATCTTGTATCGAAACATGGGGGTGAGTACCAAGAATATGGTTGTCGCGTGTGGTCGCAATCCAATCAAAATCAAATTGCGGCACACTCTCTAATGTCGTGTGACCAAGAGCGTCTAGGTAGGTAACCGATTCTCCATTAACTTGAAAGCGAAACACCTTACGGTCATCAGGTCGCATCCCGATTTGAAAGACCACATAAAGCGTACTTTCTTGACGAGAGATTTGCTGTAACTTCGCGTCACTGTAATAGGTAAATAGCTCGGTGAATTCATGGTGAAATCGGTCATCTGCCAAGAAGCTCTCATGTACCGATAGAGGTTCAACACGGAAAATGCCATCATTTTCGTGCAGTTGATATAAACCAAAGACATCGTTAAGTTCAGGCACGGCTTTTAAACCAACTTTTACCTGATAACCAAACAGCAGTTGGTTACTAACTTGCGCCATATCGATGGGAATACAACGTGCTTCGGTTTGCACATTAGCCTTCCCAACCAAAGTCATTTCCTGGCCACCGAAAATTTGTTGACGCTCTTGATTAAATGATTTGGCGAGAGATTTAAGCTGCTCACCTTGTTGTGCTAAACGGGATTTTAGAACCTCGTATGCACCGCCTTCTGTGACTGCTTGCTGTGTCTTTTCTGACATACTAAACCCTTTAAATCCCGCCTCAGAAAGAGGCGGGACAAATTAGAAGAAATGAACGTTAGGCGTTATCGTTATGCCCAGAAGTTCCCAGTGTCGCTTTTAGCTTATTAAGCACTTCTGTTGCGCCACCTTGCGAATTCAATAAACCCGCTAACGCAACATTACTTAAATCGCTGCTTTTCAGTTCGCTGTTCTCTAAAATATCTTTGAGATCTTGCGGTAAACTGCGACTACCATTCATATATTCCGCGACTAGCGGTTTCATCACTTCAGATTCAGTAAATTTGGTATCCATCGCTGCGGCATCAAGAATCGTACGGCGTAATTGTTCCATACCTTCACCACCAAACAGCTTGATATCGGCTTGTGAGAGTGCTTGTGACAGTGCTTTTGCGTTCTCACCTACAACCGCTTTCTGTGCGTCAATACGTGCTAGTTCAAGCTCTTTCGCTTGTTGTAGCTGCATCACCCACTTGTCATGTTCACGAGTGTGATCATCGTATTTCTGAGTAGCTTCAAAGCGTGCTGTTTGCGCTTCAGCTTCTGCAATGCCTTTCGCGCGCAGAGCTTCAGCTTCAGCTTGGCCTGTCGTTTGCAAGGTGTACGCTTGTGCTTCCCCGGTTTCACGAATCGCTTGTGCTCGTTCGCGTTCAACCGTAATTTCAGCCAAACCAGTAGCACTAATGAATTCTTTCTCAGCTTGGGCCATACGTTCTTTCGCAGCCGCTTCACGCTCTTTCGCCACATATTCAGCTTGAGCACGTTTCTCAGCAGCGATTTGTTCTGCTTCAGCTCGTTTCGCAACAACGACTTGCTCGGCTTCTGCTTCACGAGTGCGAACGGCCAAATCGTTTTCGGCAGTGCGAGTTTTCACTTGCATGTCCGCTTCATTTTCGATCAACAGACGTTCTGCTTTTTCACGAGCAGCATCTTTTTCGGCGCGCGCCGCAACCAACAGTTCTAACTGTTTTGCTTCGGCTTGAGCTTCTGCTTCAACCATTTTCACACGTTTATCACGGTTGACTTGCTCGTTAACGCGAAGGTTTTCGGACTCTTCTTCTTCTTTGGCGATCTTACGTTCAATTTCCACACGTTGAGAGCGCATTTCAGCCACAGACTTACGAGCTTCTTCGACTGTGGTTTCTTTGTGCATCTCTTTTTCCGCCACTTCTGCGGCAGTACGTACCTTTTCCGTTTCAACAGAACGTGTAAGCTCTTCTTGTTGAATCGCTACTTGACGCTGGTTTGCAATACGCGTCATTTCGACTTCCATCTCAACGCTTTCACGTCTTTTAGAGATTTCTTCCTCTGTTTCTAATTCAGCAAGTCGAGTTAATCGATTGTATTCTTCACGCTTTTCAGACGCTAACGCTTCCTCTTGCGCTTTGATGATTTCAATCTCACGCTGAGTTCTCGCGATGCTTTCTTTCTCTTGTTTATCTAACTGCAGACGGTTAGCTTCTGCTTCAACGTTTTTCTTCTTGATGGTGGTTTGTTCATCTTGGCGAATTGCGTTGGTTTCGGTATTTTTTTGCGCAGTGATCATCGAGATCTTGCGGATACCTTCCACATCGAGAATGTTATCTGGGCTATGAGCATCAAGAGACGTTTGGTCGATCTTATCAATCACCACGTCATAAATTTTAAACCCATCCATTTCACTGCCAATCACTGTAACAACCGCATCTCTAAACGCACGGCGATTAGTAAGCAGCTCTTCAAACTCAAACTGTTTCACTGCTGTTTTTAAGGCTTCAGAGAATTTAGGCTGGAAGTGCTCTTTCAAACGTTCAATATTTGAAGCTTCTTTGGCAGTGAACAATTTAGCAACACGAACAATATCTTCTTCTTCGTGGTTTACACCAATATAAAAATCCACTTTTAAATCGGCTCGAATATTATCGCGACAGTGCAGACCTTCATATTCTTCACCGTCTTTGTCCTTTTTACCGCTACGAACAACGGAGATCTTCTTACGAGTAATATCCATATATTCGTATTGGTTGATAACTGGCCAGACAAACGTACCAGTTAAAGATGCTCGAGTTCGCTCTAATCCATTGACGATCAAAGCGTCCCCTTCACCGCGTACCTTTTTATACCGTGATGTTAGGAAAAATAGGATCAACAGGAAGACGACTATTCCTGAGATTACAAATATCATACTGGGGGAAAGTACCATGCTAATTCCTCAATTATCAGCTGCTTACTGCCACGATATAACGGTTCGAGGCTTTGTCTTTAGAAACGATGATGACCTCATCGCCGTAATAAACTGGAGTGTTCTGGTCGATAATGGCATCGAGCAAAAATTCATTGCCTCGATGTTTAACCATAATCTCTCCAATATCTTGATTAATAGTGCTGCTATGCACGCGTGCTTTTAAGCCGATGTAATTCACCTCGGCGAAATTGTGTTTGCTAAATAGCGGAGTCAGGGGCTTTAGAACCCAAGCAGAAATAAATAGGGCGAGATAAGCAGTAACAGGAATACTGATAATATCTACCACAAACCATACGGTTAAATCAGAGAATCGCGCAGTCCACTCTTGGTAATAAAAAGAGAGAATGGTGGCGAAAAAAAAGCTAACAAATAAGGCAACAGCCAATGGAACTTTTGATAAAACCGGGGGAAGAAGAATTCCTGAACCAGGAATATCATCTAAATCAAACAGGTCTAAATCTGCCGTAAAGGTTTCAAACACATTGCACACCATATCAACCAACATGATGACAAAAAGAACCGTTAACGGAATGAAGAATATACTGGTAGGAAAACCCAGTAATAGAGATACAAAGTCTTGTATTTCCATAAGTTACCAATTGACGTTTATTAATAATTACGCTTGATTAAACAAGCGCTTAAAATTTATTTTTAGGTATACGAATACGAGACACGTCTATGCGTTTCTTTATGAATTCAAACCTATTCTTCTCAATTAACAAAAAGTTGAAATAGTCGTTGCTACAAAAGGCTGCTTTCATGCAGCTTATATTCTTTTGAACATCGAAAGCTATTCCGTGAATAGATACACGTTATAAGCCAAATAATTTAATATCGATTCAGTAACTTAATGCCAGAATAATGAGAAGTAACCTAGCAATGGCAGTAGGTTACAACAGAGTGTATGTGCCACGTAGTTTCCAATATACTATTTTGGGACAACTTCTCATTTTTTTATGAAATGATTTAATAATAAATTTATAAATAAATCGGTCTTTATAAAAATAAAACTCTGTATTCTAATGATCTGAAGAGACAAAATTCAAAGATTCATCTACAAGTTCAGATCAAACCCAATAACAGTAGAATGCTTATACCCTTTCAACGTTATTGGGTATAACCAATACCGTTTAATCTGATGCAAGATAGCGTAGAAGGGAGGCTCGATTAGGGTTAGATTTAAGCCATTGTTTCGTTTTTACAGCTTGGGTTGCATCGTCTTCGCCAACCATTTGCGTCAACCGTTCAATACGTCCCAATTCAGCTTTTTCAGTTCTAACGCGAGTTTGCCATTGTTGGGTGAAAATCTTTGGCAATTGGTCACCTAACGCTAATGACTTTAGCAGTTGCCATTCTCCGCCATCTAACCAAGCCTCATCACAGCTGCCACACAAATCTATACGATGAGTAGACTCTCCAGTGACAGAATATTTAGTCATTATTTTGCCACATTTGGGGCAACGTAAAGCCGTTTTAGTATCTGATTCAGCTTCTAAGCTTGCAGTAGATTCAATTTCATCTTCTAAAGCAAAACGTTCAACCCAATCACGATAGTGCAATAGAGATAACAAGCTCCCTGCGCATTGAGGGCAACCGAGCACGGGTAAACCATCCTCCAACTTGGTTGGATCTAATGTTGTATCTTTACATTTTGGACAGTACATAAAAGTTCCTTTCATCTAGCCAATATACCCAAGTAACCTAAAGATGCGGTTTCAGCGAGAATATATTCTCCCTTCATAAGCTCATTTGGGTATAACCAATTGTTGTATTTTTAAAAATCTAAAATTAAGTGCGATAGCTTAGGTTTAGATAAGTCGTATTTCCGCGTAATGTGTTTATCACCTTTCCAACTTTCAACAAAGTTTTCACTCACTAGAACCAAATGAAGTGTTAAATGGTTTCCAAAATCAAATTTGTGCTTAACTTGTCCCCACTTGCTACTGATAAGTTTCATAGCGAATGCAGTCTGCTAAAGTTAGGAGTACACTGTCCTTACTTACATCGCCTCCATTAACTAACAGGTATGGATACATTATGCTCGATATAAAAACCTTAACCGATGACCTTTCTGTTTGTGCTCAAATCGATAAAATGGATTTAAAAACGATTGCAGATAAAGGCTTTAAAACCATCATTTGCAATCGTCCAGATGGTGAAGCTGAAGAGCAACCGCTCAATGGTGAATTAGAAATGCTGGCTAACCGCTTGGGTCTTGATTTTATTCAGCAACCGGTCATTGCTGGTGCTCTAATCGATGAAGATTATCAAACCTTCGCCAAACTCATTAACGAAGCTCAGAAACCTATTCTGGCATTTTGTCGCACCGGCACCCGTTGCTCAACATTATGGGTAAATGGCACCCAAGATCTTGGCAGTGTCGATGCTCGCCTCGCCAAAGCAACTGAACTTGGTTTTAAAATTAAAACACTCTAAATATGTAATATCCCCAAGCAACCTACTTAAAAGCCATGCAGGTGCATGGCTTTATTCAAATGACAGCAATCCTTTAAACAATTAATCACATCATGCAAAGTAGGAGCAAAATAAAGCAACCAAATAAAATAGCTCCTGAGAAATAAGGCAATGTATTTTGGTAATTAAATACATGCGGCTTTATTCCTTGAATTTGCTCTTGGGAAAGCTCACTTTCCATATAACTTTTACGACAATGAGTGCATTCCATACCAATTTTCTTTGAAGTGACAAGTGATGGAATCCAGTACAAATGAAAATATCGTAAAAGTCCAAACGTAACATATTCGTTGTGTCCACAATGTTCACACATATGACTTTCTATCACAGGCCCTGACACGGTTTTACCGCGGGTACCAAAAATAATCATTATTGTTATACTCCAAAATTACTCTAGCCAACCGCTATGCGGTGATATTAGACGCAAAAATCTAATCTCATTTTATCGATAAGATCGAGTAAGCCCCTTCTTCATTAATATTCTGTATCAGTCATTTAAACCAATAAGAAATAAGAAGGTCGACAACGAATTTAAATATCGTTATTAGACAATTGCAGATGATAGCAATGAAGTGATCCCCTAAACCCTCAAAATGCGGGGTTAAGAACGAATACATTCGCGCTGCAACAGCACCTTGAGGTTAATTGGGTATATCATGTTGATTTATTTGTTAAAGTCAGCATTGTTATCGGACGAGATTCTAGCAAAACATAAGAGAGACTCTTTGCGTTTAGGAGTGCTCTTTGAATAAAGATCACAGTAGAATTTGTTATTCTCCCAGAAAGCCACCAAAGTAAGGTAAAAAAGTGGTGTAACATCCGTTATCACGTCGAATCTGACACTTTTGGATTGGCACACCATACAGTTCTGTCAGATTCTGCTCTGTTAGAATGTCACGCTTATTTCCTGTCAAACAGCGCTTATCTTTCATAATTAATAAAATATTATCGGCGATGAGCTGTGCCTGAGCAGGTTCATGAGTTGAAAATAACACACTAATATTACGCTCTTTGGCTAGTGAATAGAGCAACTCTATCACTGTCGATTGAAAAGCAAGGTCGAGAGCAGTTGTAGGCTCATCAAGAATAAGCACGTCGCATTTAGTCGCCAAAGCTCGGGCAATCAAAACCAGTTGCTGCTGACCGCCCGATAAACGGTCAAACTCATGCTCGGCAAGATATCCTATCGATAACATATCCAGAGCTTGATGCGCCATTTGAAAATCGAGGTGGCTCGGCGAAGAAAAAAGACCGATATTGTTTGCCCTCCCCATCAGCACCATATCAATAACCGAATAAGAAAATGCGCTATCAAACCGTTGGGGAACAAAGTTAATCTCCCCTGCATGTGCAACTTGCCCTTGTAACGGTTGATGGTGACCGAGCAAGGTCTTCATTAACGTGGTTTTACCCTGGCCGTTTCCGCCCAATATTGCTGTAATTTCCCCCCTGCGTAATTCCAAACTAACGGGGTCAAATAACGGACAATTAGGTTGATAACCACACACCAAATCTGTTGTTTTTAGCGTGATGTCATTCATCTTAAAACCTCACGGCGATTGAAATAGATAAGGAACATGATCAACACAGTACCAATCAATGCGGTTAAGATACCTAACGGAACTTCCCCATCAGTGAGAGTACGAGCAAGATCATCCACAACCACCATCAGTGCGGCGCCAATCGCCATTGAAGCGGGTAACAATCGTCGATGATCTGGGCCGACAAGCATTCGGCCAATATGAGGGACAACTAAACCAACCCAACCGATATTACCACTCACAGCCACTTGGCTAGCGATGATAACCGCACATAAGATCAACACAATCCAACGAGTACGATTCGAGCGGGGATCTAGCGTATTGGCATCTTCTTCTCCCATCGACAGCACATTAATACGCCAGCGCATGCCTAACAGCATCATGCTAGCAATACTCAGTGGAACAAACATGGTCACTAAACTTTGCCAATTCGCGGTGGCAACACTGCCCAATAACCAGAATACAATATTCGGTAATACTTCTTCTGTATCAGCCAGAAACTGCACTAGGCTAACTAACGCACTAAACAAACCGCTTAAGATCACGCCCGCTAGAATCAGCACAAGGCGATTTTGTTGACCAAATAATTTTGCGATCAAAAACACCAAGGCTAAAGCGAGCAAGCCAAAACTGAATGTAGAACATAACAATCCCATTTGCCCAAGGCCCAGCAGAATCGCTAACGTTCCACCAAATGCAGCCCCAGATGAAACCCCAATAATATGCGGGCTAACTAATGGATTACGAAACACCCCTTGTAGTGTTGCGCCGCAGAGAGACAATCCAGCGCCAGCCCCGAGCGCCATTAATACCCTCGGTAAGCGTACATTCCAGATAATCTGATGTTCTATAGCGCTAGGCGCATGGGAAAAATGAAATAGAGGTTGAGTTAATGCCTCAACAATTGAAGAAACACTCATTGAGTAAGTACCTACTCCCAATGAGAAAATGGCTATAACAAAAGCGCCCACAATAAGGGCACTTTGTGATAGTAGCGTTGATCGCACCATTATTGAGTAACCGCTCTCGGCGCTTTATCAAAACGAGTGTGATAAAAATGCAGGTAATAACCGTTCGCCATTTTAGACATATCGATATCTTTAAACTGAGTCGGATACAGTTTTTTCGCCATCCACATCTCACCAAGAGCCATCGCTTCAGGTGTTGGATAGCCCCAAGCTTTGGCGTATTCAGGCATAAGATATACGTGATGTTCTTTTACTGCATCGATGGCTTGCCAACGCGGATCATGATTGATTTCGTCGACAACATGAGGATAACGACTTTGAACAAAAATCACCTCAGGGTTCCATTTCATCACATTTTCAATCGATACCTGCTGATAACCTTTGATGGTTTTGGCTGCCACATTTTCTGCTCCAGCATGTTGCATCATTAAGCCCGTATATTTACCCGAACCATATGTAGTCAGATTGGGATTCGCCATATACACACGAATACGTTTGTCATCAGGAATCGCTTTCAAGTGCTCGGCCACTTTTGCTCGGTCAGCAAAGGCTGTTTTGATCAGATCTTCTGCCTGATGGTCTTTATTAACAATGTTCCCAATTAAACGAATACCTTGCTTTAACCCCTCGTTATACACTTGCTCTTCATTCGTCATTGATGCATTCATTTTGTTTGCCTGATTTTTAGCATCTTTACGTAATGAAATGGCCACTACCGGGATACCGGCATCCGTGATCTGTTGAATCATCGCAGGCGGAGCGTAGTTAGTCACAAACACAACTTGGGGGTGGATTTTCAACAAGCTTTCAATATTCACTTGCGTTAAATCACCTGGCATTGGTAATAAAGGTAATTGTGGATCAAGGCGCACCACATCTGCCCCTAAATGTTTCTTCCAGCTCGAAAGAACACCCACAATTTTATCTTTAGCATCTAACTGCATGAGTAAATCTAAAGTTTGATGTTGCAATACCACAACACGGTTTACTTGGTCAGGAACAGTCACAGTACGACCAATTTGATCAACGATAGTACGGCTAGCAAACACCGAAGAGCTAGCAGCGCACAACAATGCTGCGCAGAAAAGAGAAACAAAACGTTTATTCATAGCATTAGGTTCTAATTAAGATGGGTTGAATATATCAAAATACGCTGATAGTACTCATACTCAAGGTGTTATATCAAAAAAAAGTTTAGATGAATCAAAAATAATTTAATTACTATTTAAGGTTTGTCGAAAACACCTGCAGTGACGTTAAAAACCAGTTGATATCTTTGAATACCTGACAAGTTTAAAGAACAAAAACTGCTTTGATATTCTCTAGTTCTTATAAATAACGAGTACAACCAGCACATTATCGCTTGAACGTGAGGAGTTGAATAATATCCTCCGATAATGCTCTTCCCCTTGGAGTTGCAAGGCCAATCACTCGCTTCAATTCAATATTTCTCAGACCTCGGGTGACCACATCATCGCGCTTTTGTACCGAGTGAGACGGAACAACAGAAACACCTAAACCAGCTGCGACTAGATCCAACGCATACTCTTCGGTTTTTACTGTCGCACGAATATTGAGCCCCATCCCCTGCTTTTGAATGGCATAACGCCATGCATCATCAATGTCACAAGGTTGGCGACTAATAAATGGGACTTGGTTGAGTGCGGCTAGAGGAATAGTCTCTAATCGAGTTAATGGGTGATTAAGCGGTAATGCCAGTACATAACTATCGGTCCATAAATGCTGGAAGATTTCACTGTCGGCACATTGTGTTTTAGGAATAATACGCGCATCTGCTGGTTCATCGATATCCACCAGCGTGAGATCGAGGTCATTCACTGACTCAAGCAACATCTTTACCAATTCACTGACACGCTCACTACCAAGAAACGGGCTAAGTGCCAGCCTTAACTGGCGCTTTGGCGCAGCTAAACTAATCAGTGATTTTAACTCCCCCACCCCAAAAAGTAGCTCTTTTGCTTTGGGGTAGAGCTGCATCCCTTCAGGGGTGGGGCTCACACCTTTCGTATGTCGCACGAATAGCTGGCAACCTAATTCGCTCTCCAACTGAGCGACAGCAGACGAAATAGAGGGTTGGGAAATAAAGCAACGTTTCGAAGCCGCACTAAAACTTAACTCTTCAAACACTGCAACAAAATATTTTAATGATCGGAACATCCGTGCTCCATAAATAACTGTTGATGACAGAAGCTTCTACCATACCTGAAAAGTTGATATAGACAAAAGCTATACCCGTTCTAGATATTCCATATTTTACCTATATCTAGCTGAGCCTTAGGATGAATTTATGATTACTACAGATTAAATAAGGATGTTGTTATGACCATGGAATTTATGGATGAACTTGGATTAAGTGCATTTATTTGTGGAGAATATTATCCCTCAATCGTCAGCGGAGCGAAAACGCTACTTGGTCAGGGAGCTCAGCATGACTGCACCAGCCCAATAGATGGAACCAAAACGGCTCGATTTCAGCTTGCGACACCGGAGCAGTTAAATGCTCAAACCGAACGTGCTTGCGCTGCATTCAAAATATGGCGCAACACGCCAGCACCAGTTCGTGGTCAATTTGTACGCCGCATTGGAGAATTGGCGCGCCAATACAAAACTCAACTGGCTCAGGTCATTACCTTAGAGGCAGGGAAGATTCTTCCCGAAGCGCTGGGCGAAGTACAAGAATGGATCGACGTCTGTGATTTTGCCGTCGGCCTATCACGTCAATTACACGGTTTAACTATTGCCAGCGAACGTCCAGGGCATCGTATGATGGAACAGTGGCATCCACTTGGTCCTGTCGCCGTTATCTCTGCTTATAACTTTCCAATGGCAGTGTGGTCATGGAATGCTATGCTAGGGCTCGTCTGCGGTGATACCATAGTATGGAAACCCTCGGAAAAGTCGCCACTTTGCGCCCTCGCAATTCAAACCATTGTTAATCGTGCCCTTGATGAAATGCCAGATGTTCCAAAAGACATTGTCAGTGTCATTATTGGAGGTGGGGAAATAGGCAAAGCAATGAGCCAAGACCAACGCTATCCTTTAGTCTCAGCAACCGGTTCAACTCGCATGGGTAAGAGTGTTGGTGAAGCGGTTGGCGCTCGATTAGGTCGTTCGCTTCTTGAGCTTGGTGGAAACAATGCCATGATCATATCTGAACACGCCGATCTGGATCTCGCATTACGCGCTATCGTCTTTGCTGCCGTAGGCACCGCAGGTCAACGTTGTACTTCCTTACGTCGCGTCATCGTGCATCACTCTGTGAAACAAGCACTGTGTGAAAAATTAGTTCAAGCGTATCAATCTTTGCGTATTGGCGATCCTCGTAGCGAGCATATTTTAGTAGGCCCACTTATTGATGAAATGAGTTACGCCACCATGCAAGCCGCATTAACAGACGCCAAACAGCAAGGCGGTACCGTCTTAATTGGTGGTGAGCGTGTGACTGAAAAGGTTCCTGAAGGCGGATTTTATGTCACACCAAGTATTGTCGACATCGCGGCTAATGCAGCTATCGTGCAGCAAGAAACCTTTGCCCCTATTCTGTATGTGATGAGTTACGAAAATATCGAACAAGCGATTGATATACAAAATGATGTCCCCCAAGGACTCTCTTCTGCCATCTTTACCGAAAACCTGAAAGAAGCCGAGTTATTTCTATCACCTTCAGGTTCAGATTGCGGTTTAGCCAATGTCAACATTGGTACTTCAGGTGCAGAAATAGGCGGTGCATTCGGTGGCGAAAAAGAAACCGGTGGCGGCAGAGAGTCAGGATCTGATGCGTGGAAAAATTATATGCGTCGCTCAACCAATACCATCAATTATGGCGGAGAACTACCGCTGGCTCAGGGCATTGTTTTCGAATAATGTATTTTGATATATCCAAATGAGATTCGGCGCTCCATCACGCCGAATCTTATTTTGCCCCTACAAGCGCGGGCGAGTTAAAGTGGGATCAAACGGATTGATCGTAGCGCTAAGCTTTTGTGCTTCTTGCTTCATTAATTCAACAATAATAGGTAATCGATCCGCTTTAAGACGTGCAGCCAAGGTACCAATGCTCAGGGCGGCAACAATTCGACCGTTACAATCAAATACGGGGACCGCTATCCCTGCCATACCTTCAATTAATCCGCTGTTTTTTGCACAAAACCCTTGGGCTTTTACTTTTTGTATTTCCGAACGAATCTCTACTTCATCATACGCGTTATAGTCTTTGTAGCGTCCTAAGTTGTGCTGCAATATTTCTTCCTGCTCAGAGTGTTCCAAGAAAGCCAAGATAGCCATGGAACCTTGACCAACACCTAATGCGACTCGGCCTCCAACATCCCCAGTAAAGGTTTGAATAGGGAAAGGACCTTCAAATCGATCAAGGCAAATGGCATCATATCCATTGCGTACCAAAAGAAATATCGTGTCATTAAGCCTTGCACCTAGCCTTAGTAATACGGGTTTAGCCAACTCTCTTAATCCCTCGGACAACCCAGCATTTGCCGCAATAGAAAAAAACTCCAAGCCCAGTGAATAGCGTTTATCCGCTTTTTGAATCACCACCCTTTCATCAACCAGCGATTTTAAGATTCGATGCACAGAAGCGGGTGTCATCTCTGTTTCAGCCACAATATCAGTAATTCTCATCCCTGTTTCATTGTGATTCGCGAGTAAACGGATCACTTTAAATAAACGTGCAGTACTACTTAACGATTCCAAACTACCTCCTTGTAACACCAACACGTCTCATAGCATTGAACACTTATCGTTCAGTATTGGTGCATTTCATTTCATATTTGTGCATTCCTGTACATTCTAGCCTGAACCATAAGTGGTGCAAAACTGCGCAACGAAATATAAATAATAATATTTATAAAATAATTCCGTTAAACGGAAAAAATATGTAAATAATTCCTTTCAGTGGAATAAATGGCAGTGCGTGGCATAGATAGTGCAACTTTCTGATAACAAGGAAACGTATACGAACATGCTCAACAACGATACATGTTCCTGAATGGAGGCACTGTTATGGCTTTTTTGTCACTATCCAATCTGTGTAAGAATTACGGCGGTCGACAAGTAATAAAAAATATCAATCTGTCGATTGAACAAGGCGAATTCATTTCACTGCTTGGCCCTTCTGGATGTGGGAAAACCACAACATTACAAATGATTGCAGGTTTTGTGGACGTTACTCATGGCGCCATCATGCTGAAAGATCGCAATATCACTCAAGTTCCACCGAATGAACGAGGCTTAGGCATAGTATTTCAATCCTATGCGCTATTTCCACATATGACGGTGGCGGAAAATGTGATGTTCGGTTTGCAAATGCGCAAAGTAGAATCCACCGAAAAAATTCAACGCACCGAAAAAATTCTTAAACACGTCCATCTTGACCAATACAAAGACCGCTACCCACGCCACCTTTCAGGGGGTCAAAGACAGCGAGTTGCGTTAGCGCGTGCTCTGGTTATTAACCCAGATATTTTGCTGCTTGATGAACTGCGTCGCATCCAATCATCGTTTGGTACCACCACGCTAATGGTGACTCACGACCAAAACGAGGCCATGTCTATTAGTGATCGGGTCGTGGTGATGCAAGATGGCGTCATCGTGCAAACAGATACACCACAACAGCTGTATCAATATCCGAAAAATACTTTTGTGTCTTCGTTCGTGGGTCATTCAAATCTTATAAAAAGCACCATTACTCAAGTAACGCCAACCTGTACGACTCTCACACTAGCCAATCAGTTTAAGATTGAATTACAAAGAAAATTTCATTTTGTCGCCAATTCAATGGTGATTCTGAGTTTACGCCCCGAATCTCTTGTTATTGTGCCCCAAGGTCAAGGACGACTTGGTGGAGTGCTAACTGAGCAATTTTTCATGGGCAGTCACTGGGTATATCTCATCGATACTCCAGTCGGTCGATTAGAGGTGATGTCATCACACAATACACCAAATGCACTCAAGATAGGCGCGCCGATAGACCTCAATTGGGCCGATAATGATTGTCGCCTGCTACCCACTTCAGAGCGCAATCATGAAGAGGTCGCAGCATGATGGCAGATGATGTTTTAGCTCCAGAAACACAGCGCTCAATACGTCCCAAATCCCCCCACATTGCACCTTGGTTTATGTGCAGCATTGGTACCATGATTTTTCTCATCATGATCATTACGCCGCTTGCTATCACCATTATGCTGTCTTTTAACCGTTATGACCCAGACCTAGGTGCTATTGCAGGAACATTTACCCTCGATAACTTTACCGGCATTTTTGCAGACCCATGGTATTGGGAAATCTTTGGTCGCACCATTTGGGTTAGCTTTTTAGTGACTCTGTTGTGCGCCATGATAGCGATTCCTGAAGCGATGATTCTTAACCGTATGGCAAGAGGATGGCGCTCAATCATGTTAGTGGTGATCCTTTCTCCACTGCTGATTTCGGTGGTCATCCGCTCATTTGGCTGGAGTTTATTATTAGCAGACAATGGCTTGATTAACCGCTGTTTAGAATTTTTTGGCATTCCCGCCGTCACCATGCTCTATCAACAAACCGCTGTCATTATTGCACTTGTGCACGTGATGATGCCGTTCATGTTAATTCCGCTTTGGACCACCATTCAAAAAATGGATCCCGAAGTTGAAAACGCAGCGCTCTCTTTGAACGCCAGCCGCTGGAGTACCTTCTATAAAGTGCTATTGCCCCAAATGACTCCAGGCATTCTCTCCGGATCTCTGATTGTATTTGCATTAAGTGCAAGTTCATTTGTTATCCCAGGCATCTTAGGTGGTCGTCGGTTTAAAGTCGTTGCCACCCTGATATACGACCAGTATTTGCGGGAGCTTAACTGGCCAACAGGCGCGGCATTAGCCTTGATATTATTACTGGCGAATATGCTGATCATCGTGAATTTCAACCGTCTATTACAACGCCGTTATAAACGTAAATTGGAGGATTAACGATGAGCAAAAATGGTCCTATTTCACTTATATTCCATTGCTTGGTCGTCACCTTTATGTTGGCACCTCTCGTTGTGGTTTGCTTAGTAGCCTTTACCCCCGAACCAACATTGAGTTTACCAACGACTCACTGGTCATTACGTTGGTTTTATACCCTACTCGAACACGACGAATTCATCAGTTCATTTTGGCTCAGCTTGGGATTAGCGGCAGGTTCTGCCACACTATCTTGTTTAATCGCGATTCCCGCTGGATTAGCCCTGATTCGCTACGAATTTCCGGGGAAGAAAACCATTAGCGCCTTGCTGTTTTCACCTCTGCTGATTCCACACCTCGTTCTTGGTGTGGCGTTAATGCGCATGTTTACCTTAATGGGAGTAAATGGTTCGATATTTTGGCTGCTACTCGCTCATATCGTCGTCGTTACCCCCTATGTATTGCGCCTTATTTTTACTGCCTTGATGGGTTTTGATCGCGCGACAGAGCAAGCGGCGCAATCACTGGGAGCCAACAAACTTACCGTATTTTTCAAAGTCACCCTGCCAATCATTCTACCGGGCATTGCCGGAGGCTGGGCACTCGCGTTTATCAATAGCTTTGATGAAGTGACCATGTCGGTATTTGTGACATCCCCGTCAACCATCACGCTACCGGTACGCATGTATATGTACACCACAGAATCTATCGACCCAATGATTGCGGCCGTCTCTACGGTGATGATTTTAATCACTGCCGTTCTTATGTTTGTTATTGATCGCTTCTACGGATTGGATCGCCTGCTAATAGGAAAAAATTAAGAGGTACTTATGGACAAACCGCATTGGCATGAGGAAGGAAATACTATCATCATGCATCGAGTCCAAGAGCTAGATCGGACTCCCATTGTTTTTTCATTTGACGGTCAAGACATCACCGGTTTTGAAGGTGATTCGATTCTTATCGCCATTTTGACTCGCTTCCCTTACCTACGAAAAAACGAATTTAGCCACCAGCCAAGAAGCGGCTTCTGTTTAATGGGGGCGTGTCAAGAATGTTGGGTGTGGGATCAACAAGGAGAACGTATTCGTTCTTGTTCAACGCCGTTGCAAGCGGGGATGGAACTCTTCTCGACATCGCCTGTTATTCAAGGAGAACCTGCTCATGAATCATAATGTGGTGATCCTTGGATCGGGTCCTGCAGGAATGTCAGCCGCTAAGGCCTTAGTTGCTCAAGGTATTCATCCCACCGTCATAGACGAAAATGGCAAATCGGGTGGGCAAATCTATCGCCAGCAACCCGATAACTTTACACGCACCAAAAAACAGTTGTATGGCTTTGACGCAAAAGAAGCAGAGCAAACACTGGATGAATGGCAAGCAATTCAACCTCACGTCACCTATTTACCTCACCACCTAGTGTGGAACGCCGCTGGCAATACGCTATATCTGTTTGACCAACAACGCCCAAAATACAAAGAACTCCATTGGGATTCATTGATTATTGCTAACGGTGCGACTGACCGTATTTTGCCTTTTTCTGGCTGGACACTCCCCGGTATTTACACACTCGGTGCAGCGCAGATTGCACTCAAAAATCAGGGGTGCGTAATCGGCAGTGAGATCGTACTTGCTGGTAATGGTCCATTACTCTATTTACTGGCTTGGCAATATCTCAAAGCTGGTGCAAACCTTAAAGCCATCCTCGACTATTCCGGTTTTATGGATCAATGCAAAGCGACAACCAAACTGCTGCACGCGCCTAAAGTCGTGTACAAAGGCGTCTATTTTCTCACTGAACTGAAACGTGCAGGGGTAAAAATCGTCTATAACGCGCGCCTAGATTCTGCTAATGGCGATAAAAAAGTGACTGGAATTCATTGGCATAAAGAGGGAGAAAGCAAAGCAAGCCATTATATCGAATGTGATTCAATCGCCTTTGGGTATGGGCTGCGTTCTGAAACCCAAATACCTGACTTATTGGGCTGCGAGTTCTACTACCATGAGCAATATCGCGATTGGCTACCCAAATTAGATAACCAACAAACCACAGTCCCCGGACTGTATCTCGCCGGCGATGGCAGTGGCATTGCTGGCGTCTATGCCGCCAAACTCAGCGGTGAAAAAGCCGCAAATCAAATCCTAAGCTCCCTTAACTTGCCCGTTTCTGAGCATGCATCGTCAGCCATCGATAAACGCTTGGGGCACTACACCACGTTTTCGTATGGCTTAACAAAAGCTTTTCCTTTTCCTACGACATGGGCAGCCAACGTCTCAGACGATACCGTCATCTGCCGCTGTGAAAATGTGACTGCCGGAGATATTCGTGCCACGGTGCACAATAAAGGCGCTGAAGAGATGAATCAGTTAAAAGCACATTGCCGCAGCGGTATGGGACGTTGTCAGGGACGAGTCTGCAGCACAGCGATTCATGAATTATTAGCCTATGAAACCAATAAACCCATCGATGCTGTCGGGCGAATTCGTTCACAAAGCCCATTAAAACCTATCCCTATTATTGTTGAAGAGGAGCTGGCCGATGAACACCATTAAGTCAGATGTTATCGTCATTGGTGGTGGTATTGTAGGTTCATCCGCCACGCTTTTTATGAGCCAAAAGGGGCTTAACGTTACGTTAATTGAGCGTGATGTGTGTGGCAGTCGTTCAAGTGGGGTTAACTTTGGTGGCGTACGTTGCCAAGGGCGCCCGGTCTCGCATCTTCCCCTAGCGATTCGTGCGCGTGATATCTGGCGCGATGCAGACAATGTCATTGGCGGCAAGTTCGAATATACAGTGACCGGACATCTTAAAATTGCCCGTAACGAAGAAGAACTGACCATTCTTAATGACTACTATGCTGATTCGCAAGGCATGGGACTTGATCTACAAATGTTATCTGGCGATGAAATCCGCCGTCGCTACCCGTGGTTTAGTGGCCGAGTTCTTGGTGGTTCACTCTCTCCGCATGATGGCCAAGCAAACCCTCGTATTGTAAGCCCAGCATTTGCTGCAGCAGCACGCCGAGCAGGCGCGCGAGTGTGTGAACGTGAGCCAGTACAAACAGTAGAAAAGCTTGCAACCGGTTATCGCGTTACGACCAAAGAAGGCATCTACGAAGCCGAACAGTTGGTTATCGGCGCCGGTGCGTGGAGTAACAACATCGCGACACAACTGGGGGAATCGTTTCCATTAACGCACGGCTTTCCTGCGATGGCTGTCACGGAGCCTATCCCTTATTTTCTCCATCCATGTTTAGGTGTGCAGGGAGGCGACATATACATCCGCCAAGTGACTCGCGGTAATGTGGTATTTGGCGGCGGAACTGGCGTTGCCGTCAGTGATTCCTCTTCGCGCGCCACCAGCAATAATCTCATGGCCCTTATGGCCCGTCTTTTGGAATTAGTTCCATCGATGAAAAACACCCAAATTTTACGGACTTGGTCGGGTATGGAAGGATTCTTACCCGAAAACACCCCAGTGATCGACAAGAGCTTAAATCACTCAGGCCTTTACTACGGGTTTGGCTTTTCCGGTGGCGGTTTTGAAATCGGCCCAGGCGCAGGAGCTGCGCTGGCCGATCTCGTTGCTCATGGTAGCACCACAACTGATCTTACCCCTTTTAGTATGTCTCGATTCGCATGATCCGACTGCTAGACAATTAATCAAGGAGAAACACATGAAAAAATGGACTTATCAATCACTCTCAGGTCGTCAATCTCTTATTGCAACATTCGTGACTGGCGCACTACTCGCTGGTGCAGCAATGCCCGCCGCAGCTGAAACCACACTGTATGTTGGGATGAACGGTGGCACTATGCAGAAAATGTATGAGCAGTATGTCTTCCCTCCTTTTGAAAAAGCTAATAACGTCAAAATCATGGTGATTCCGGGCACCTCTTCAGATGTATTGGCAAAAGTTCGTGCCAGTAAAGAAAACCCACAAATGAATCTGATGTTTCTTGATGATGGTTTAATGTATCGCGCCATCAAAATGGGCCTTTGTACACAAACCCATTTGGATCAAGATATTGACCAACAAATTTATAAATCGGCTCACATCAAAGGTGATATGGCGACAGCCGTGAGTATTGGCTTAACCGGAATTGGTTATAACACGAAGATGTTTAAAGAAAACGGCTGGGCAGCCCCTACCTCATGGAACGATCTAGCTGATCCAAAATATAAAGGTAAGTTGATTTTCCAATCGCTTCCTTCTTCTACCTTTGGTTTACACGCGTTCTTGATGTTTAACCGTCTGCACAATGGTACAGAAGATAATGTGAATCCAGGCTTTAAAGCATGGCCAGATACAGTGGGTAAAGATGTAAAAGTCTATATTGCTGGTTCGTCAAAACTATCTGAAATGGTACAAACCAATGAAGCCGGTATATTCCCAATAACACCAACCTTAGTCTCTGCATGGAAGGCAAAAGGAGTCGATGTGGCGTATGCCAATCCAAAAGAAGGCTCAGTCACACTTTTCTATACTCAATGTGTTGTGAATAATAGTAAAAACCAAGAGCTAACCCAAAAACTGACTAACTGGGTATTATCAGAAAAAGCCCAAGCACTAGCACTAAAACATGCGGCTTATATACCCGTTAACTCCAAAGTTAAAGGCACCGGGATTGAAAAACAGGAACTAGAAAAGAGTGCGGAATATATGAAAACAGCGGTGACGTTAGATTGGGATAAGATCAACCATAACCGTCCAACATGGAACAAACGTTGGAACCGCGAAGTCGAATAAATATGTAGTCTGATTCAGTGTGAAAAGGCCGCTAAATACGCAGCGGCCTTATTTTGTTTGAATAGCTTGCTTAATATATGTTTAGAGAACATCTCTGAGATACTTGTCTCAAAGCCCTAATCACCAAACGTTTATGGCTAAAGGACGCTTTAGAAAAGATGTTGAATAATCCTAATGAAACAACCAACGCTCCTCCGGAACATAAAGGGTAACTCTTCACATAGTTTTTTGCTTCAGATTGTAAACAGCATATCGAAGAATGAACATTTTGAGCTAATATTTTGCCTTTCGAACGATGAGCTTTAATCATCTTAATCTTCTTTTTGAGTAAAAACATCTATGCCTTCTTTTATTTGTTCTCTGGTTCTTTTTAGCGAAACAAATCTATTAAGATAGTGTTGATAAAACATTAATATGATTAAAATTATGGCTAAAGCCCCCACAAAACTAACACTACCTAATATTATTGAGCTAGTTATTTCAAAGGTAACAACGGCAATCAGTATGCATAGTGACAGAAAAAAAATTAGCATTAGGAAAAGCAATAATACCGATACAATCACTTTTCTTTTTAACGCTATGACACTCATATCTAACTCAAGAAAAAAAAGTTTGATAGTATTATCACCCCACTCTTGCGAGTATGCTGCAATATCTCGCAAACGCGCGACAAGCCCTAGTAGCTCAGTTATTGGCTGCTTTGGTTGTTGATGAGCTTTTTGTGATGGGCCACCTTGCTCGGTGGCCTCTCTCTCTTTTCTTTGATTAGACATAGAATTGGCTACTATTTTAATAACTTAGCTAGCACTACACCGGCTACAAAAGCACACCCTATACTAACGAATGGTTTATCTTTCACCATATTTTCCGCACTACCGGAAACTGAGTTCAATGCCTTTTTACTCGATTCGACATTCTTCTTCGTCTCTTCTTTTATGGTTTCTGCTGCTTCTTTGGTTAATTCTTCAGCTTTAGTACGTACATCGTCAATTTTTTCTCCAGTAGTCGTATGTTGCATTTTTTCGTTAGCCATATTTCCCTCCGGAATTTATTTATATTTTGATACTTTAGATATCGATATTATTCAAGCGATTTTCATGCCAACTCATTCAAGGCCAGAGAAACTAGAAAATAAACATTAGCATCTATATAAATAT